>NZ_JBHWZO010000010.1:0-48701 GCF_042728455.1 Promicromonospora sp. NPDC060204 | reverse complement strand
CCCTTCCGGGGCCGCCGCTCGTCGCTCGGGTCGTTCAGATCGTTCGGGTCAGGACGCCGCGACGCAGCGGTAGTCGGCGCCGTCGGCCGGGTCGCCCTCGTAGCGGGTCACCAGCGGGTAGCGGCAGACCTCACGGGTCACGGTCCGGCCGTCCCGCTCGGTGACGACGGCGGGCAGCGTCGCGGGGGCCTTGCCCTTCTCTACCCAGTCCACCAGGGTCACCAGCGGGTCCGTGCCGATGCCGCAGTGGTTCACGCCCGGGGGCAGGAACAGCCGGTAGAAGCTGTCGACCCGGGCGTTGCCGCCCATGACCCGGTTGACGTGCTCGCGGTAGTCGACCGTGCCCTGGGTGGGGACGAGCTGGTCGGCCTGGCCGTGCCAGCTCAGCAGCTTGCCGCCGGAGCGGGCGAACGCGGACAGGTCCGGGTCGTCGCTGCCGATGACGGAGTGGAAGTCGCGCTGCGACTTCGCGAAGAGCTGCTCGAACTGCCGGTAGGTCAGGTGGGCGGTGTCGAGCTGCGGGTCCTTCGCGACGAAGTACTTGACCCACTGGTCGGCCACCACGAACGGCTGGCCGGGCGTGGCGAGCCAGTTGAACGCGGCGCCCTTGTTCGGGCCGTACCACAGCGGGTGGCCGGACGGGCTGACCGGACCCTGCCAGATCTTGCGGACGGCGTCCGCGAGGTCCGAGCTGATCGTGTAGGTCGCGCCGTCGCACTCCACCTGGGTGCCGACCAGCTCACGCGGGTCCCACGCGCAGTCCTGCGGGTCGTCGATGATGCCGTCCCGCACGCCGTCGATCGTGTCGCACGCGTCGACCGCGGCGGTGTTGAACGCCTCGATCTCGCACGGTGCGGGGGCGACGTCCTCCTCGTTGAACACGACCTGCGGCCACAGCGTGGCCACGGCGAACTTGTCCCAGCTCACCGCGGGCGCGCCCGCCAGGATGCCCTGGAAGTCCGTCGGGTACTCCTGCGCGGCCACGTACCCCTGGCGGCCGCCCGTGGAGCAGCCGTTCCAGTACGAGTAGGTGGCCTTGGTGCCGTAGTACTGCTTGGTCACGGACTTGCCGACCACCGCGAGGTCGTGGACCGACCGGGACGCGAAGTTCTCCAGGAGGGGCGTGTTCACGCGCCCGTCCGACGTCAGCGCCCAGCCGCTGACGTCGGCCGGGGACTCGCCGATACCCGCGTCGGTGGCCGCCGCGGCGTATCCGTTCTTCACGGCCGCCACCAGGGTGGCGCCCAGGTCGCCGGCCAGGTACGCGCTCCCGCCGGTGGCCTGGAAGCGGCCGGACCAGTCGGCCCGGTCCTGCGGCAGCGAGACCTTGACGGTCTCGTGGTCGCCGGCCCGGCCGTGCGTGAGGGTCACCGTGATGTCGCACCGGGCGGGCACGTCGGGGATCGGGGCGGGCGTCTGGAGCGGCGGCGTCGCCTCGGGGAAGGTGACGGTCCCGGCGGGGAAGGCCTGGGCGGTCACGGACTCGACCCGGGCGCCGGGCGGCGCGGAGACGGTTACGGGGGCGCACGACGACGCGGGGTGGGCGTCCTCGGCAGGGCTGCTCGCCGGTGCCGCGAGCGGGAGGAGCCCCGCCGCCGACACGGACAGCGCCGCCGTGACCAGCATGACTAGCTTGTTCATGGTGCACAGCCTGGCCCGGCGGCACCCGGGGCCGCCCCAGGGAGACACCCTGGTGCGCCCCCGGGGCCGCGGCGCGAGGGTAGGGCAATGGACAGAAGGACATTCGTACGGACCGCCGGCCTGCTCGCCACCTCCGCCGCCGTGGGCGGGACCGCCCTGCCCGAGGCGGCGGCCACGCCCGCCGTCGCCCCAACCCGGCCCGCGCCGTCGTTCCCCGTGATCAAGCAGGTCCGGGCCGGCGAGCTCGACATCGGGTACGCGGAGCTCGGGCCCGCCCGGGGCCGGCCGGTCGTCCTGCTGCACGGCTGGCCGTACGACATCCACGCCTACGCCGAGGTGGCGCCCCTGCTCGCGGCCCGCGGCTACCGCGTGATCGTGCCGTACCTGCGGGGCCACGGCAGCACCACGTTCCTGTCCCCGGACACGTTCCGCAACGCCCAGCAGGTGGTGGTGGCGCGCGACGTCGTCGCGCTGCTGGACGCCCTGCACATCAAGCGCGCGCTGCTGGCCGGCTTCGACTGGGGCTCCCGCACCGCGGACATCGTCGCGGCCCTGTGGCCCGAACGGGTCCGGGCGCTCGTGTCGGTGTCGGGCTACCTGATCACCAACCGCGCGGCGAACCAGACGCCCATCGAGCCCGCGCGGGAGTGGGCGTGGTGGTACCAGTACTACTTCGCCACCGAGCGGGGACGGCTGGGACTGGAGGACGAGCACTACCGCAAGGAGCTGGCCCGCGTGGTGTGGAAGTCCAGCTCGCCCACCTGGGCTTTCGACGACGCCACCTTCGACCGGACCGCCGCCGCGTTCACCAACCCGGACTACGCCGCGATCGTGCTGCACAACTACCGCTGGCGCCTCGGCCTGGCCGAGGGCGACCCCCGGTTCGACGACGTCGAGGCCCGGCTGGCGGCGGGGCCGAGCATCGGCGTGCCCACCGTGACGATCGACGCCGAGCTCGATCCCTTCACCATGCCCGGCAACGGCACGGGGTATCGCGACAAGTTCGTGGGGCCGTACGACCACCGGACGTTCCGCAGTGTCGGCCACGACGTGCCCCAGGAGGCGCCGGCCGAGTTCGCCCGCGCCGTCGTCGACGCCGACCGGCTCTGACCTCCTCGGGGGAGTGCCCCCGCCCGGTGTAACCTCCGCAGGGAGGTGCGTGTGCGGAGCGAGACGGTGCTGCGCGGCCGGCGGCGTGAGACGGACGCGCTCGACGAGCTGCTGCGAGAGGTCCGGGCCGGGCACAGCCGGGTGCTGGTGCTGCGGGGCGAGGCGGGGATCGGCAAGACGGCGCTGCTGGACCACCTGTCGGCGCGGGCGGGAAGCGCCCGGGTGGTCCGGACGGTCGGTGTGGAGCCGGAGTCCGAGATCGCCTACTCGGCGCTGCAGCAGCTCTGCGCGCCGCTCCTGGACCACCTCGACGCGCTGCCCGCGCCGCAGCGGGACACCCTCGCCACGGCCTTCGGCCTGAGCCCGGGCAGTCCGCCCGAGGCGCTGCTGGTCGGCCTCGCGGTGCTCGGGCTGTTCGCCGAGGCCGCGGCCGACCGGCCGCTGGTCTGCGTGGTGGACGACGTGCAGTGGGTCGACCGGATGTCGGAGGTGATCCTGACCTTCGTGGCCCGCCGCCTCCAGGCCGAGTCGGTCGCCCTGGTCCTCGCCCTGCGCAGCCCCGGCGACGAGCAGATGCTCCCGGGCCTGCCTGAGCTGCGGGTCGGCGGGCTCCCGGACGCCGACGCCAGGGCGCTGCTCGACACGGCGCTGCCGGGGCCGGTCGACGACCACGTCCGGGCGCGGATCCTCGCCGAGACGCGCGGCAACCCGCTCGCGCTCCTGGAGCTGCCCCGCGACCTGACGCCGGCGGAGCTCGCGTTCGGGTTCGGCGCCCCGAGCCCGACGCCCGTCGCGGACCAGGTCGAGGACGGGTTCCAGCGGCGCGTCGCGGAGCTCCCGGCGGACGCCCGGACGCTCCTGCTCACCGCCGCCGTCGAACCCGTGGGCGACGTGCCGCTGTTGTGGCGCGCCCTGGACCGGCTGGGCATCGCGCCGGACGCCGCCGCGGCGGCCGAGACCGCGGGGCTGGTCCGGATCGGCGCCCGCGTGCGGTTCCACCACCCGTTGGTGCGTTCCGCCTGCTGGCGCTCGGCCACGCCGGCCGAGCTGCGGGCGGCGCACCGCGCGCTCGCCGACGTGACCGACCCGGGCCTGGACCCCGACCGCCGCGCCTGGCACCGGGCGCACGCCGCGCTCGGGCCGGACGACGAGGTGGCCGGCGAGCTGGAGCGCACCGCCGACCGGGCGCTCGCGCGCGGCGGACGGTCCGCCGCGGCGGCGTTCCTGGAGCGTGCCGCGGAGCTGACCCAGGACCCGAAGCTCCGGGCCGGGCGCGTCCTGGCCGCCGCGCGCGCCCGGTTCGCCTCCGGCGCCCTCGACGGGGTGCCCGGCCTGCTGTCGGCCGCGGAGCTCGGACCGCTCGACCCGCTGCAACGCGCCGGGGCGGAGCGGCTGCGGGCCCAGGTCGCGTTCGCGCTCGACCGCGGCCGGGGCGCCGTCGGACCCCTGCTGGAGGCCGCGCGCCGGCTGGACCAGCTCGACCCGGCGGCGGCCCGCGAGGCGCACCTCTGGGCGCTCGGCGCCGCCGTGCACGCGGGCCGGCTCGGCGCCGGCGGTGACGACGGCGACGGCGGCGACCTGCGGCGTGCGGCTGAGGCCGCGCGCGCCGTGCCGGCCGGGTCAGACGCTACCGGCCTCTTCCTCGCCGGGCTCTCCGTGCGGTACACCGACGGGTACGGCCCGGCCGTGCCCCACCTGCGCGCCGCGCTCGCCGCGCCGACCGACGACGCCGCGGCGCTCCTGTGGCTGTCGGCCCCGGTGGCGCACGAGCTGTGGGACGACGCCGCCTGGTTCCGGCTCACCGAGCAGGCGCTCGCCGCCGCCCGCTCGACCGGCGCCCGCACGGTGCTGCCCACGGCCCTGACCTTCCGCGCCGGCGCCCATGTGGCCGAGGGCCGGTTCGCCGAGGCGTCCGACCTGCTACGGGAGGCCGAGTCGTTCGCGAACCTGCCCCCGCACCCGTCCGCGGCGCTCACGCTCGCCGCGCACCGGAGCGCCGAGGAGCCCGCGATGCGGCTGGTCGACGCGACCGTCCGCGAGGCCGAGGCGCGCGGCGAGGGCCGGTGGCTCGGCCTGGCGGGCTACGCGGAGGCCGTGCTGCACAACGGGCTCGGCCGCTACCCGGCCGCCCTGGAGGCCGCGCGCCGTGCCGTGGCGTACGACGACCTCGCCCTGACCGGCTGGAGCCTCGGCGAGCTGGTCGAGGCCGCGGCGCGCGCCGGCGAGGCCGGGGTGGCCGCCGAGGCCCGCGAGCGACTGGGGGAGCGCACCGCCGCCGCGGGGACGCCCTGGGCGCTGGGCGCGCAGGCGCTCGCGGACGCGCTGGCGGGTCCGCCGTCCGCCGCGGAGGACCGGTACCGCGAGGCGGTCGACCTGCTGGGCGGCACGCGGCTGACGGTGCTGACGGCCCGGTCCCGCCTGCTGTACGGCGAGTGGTTGCGCCGGGAGAACCGGCGGGCCGCGGCGCGGGAGCACCTGCGCGCCGCGCACGAGGTGTTCGCCGCGGCGGGCGCCGAGGGTTTCGCCAGGCGGGCGAGCCGGGAGCTGGCGGCCACGGGGGAGACGGTCCGCAGGCGCAGCGCCGGGCCGGCGGACGGGCTGACGGCGCAGGAGGCGCAGATCGCGCGCCTGGCGGTGGCGGGCCGGACCAACCCGGAGATCGGCGCGGAGCTGTTCCTCAGCCCGCGCACCGTGGAGTGGCACCTGCGCAAGGTGTTCGGCAAGCTCGGGATCGGTTCGCGGCGCGAGCTGGCGGCAGCGCTGCGAGAGCGCTGAATCCGCGCCAGCCGTTCCCCCGCGCCGAGCGGAGGCGGCTGAGTGACAATCGTTCAGGTGATCGGCCATGACATCTGGTCGCCGACCCGCTTCGCGCGCAACGGCGACGTCCAGCTCGCGTACGACCGGTTCGGCACCGGCCACGGCACACCCCTGCTCCTGCTGATGGGCCTGGCCATGTCGCGGTTCTGGTGGCCCGACGGCCTGTGCCGCGCGCTGGCCGACGAGGGCTTCGACGTGGTCCGGTTCGACCAGCGCGACACCGGGGAGTCCACCCGGTTCGGCGCGAGCGAGCGGCGCGTCTCGTGGGCGTCGCTCTTCGGCGGGGGTTCGGTGCCCTATACGGCCGAGGACGTCGTGGACGACGCCGCCGCCGTGCTCGACGCCGTCGGGTGGGACCGCGCGGTGGCGCTGGGGCACTCCCAGGGCGGCGTCGTCGCGCAGCGGTTCGCGCTGCGGTACCCCGAGCGGACGCTCGGGCTCGTCTCGTGCGACGCCCCGCCGAGCGACGCCGCCGGGCTCACGGCGCTCCGGCACCTGCGGTACGGGCTGATCGCACGGCAGTCCACGGCCCGGCACCCGCGGACCCGGGAGGGCGACGTCGCGTCCGCGCTCGCCGTCGCCCGGGCCATGGCGTCGCCCGCGTACCCCGTCGACGAGGCGGCGGCCCGCGCCCGGATCGAGCGCGGGCTCGACTGCGGCCCACGCGACATGCGGGCCATGGGCCGGCAGCTCCGCGCGGTGTGGCACGGGCCCCGGCTGCGCGAGGTGCGCACGCCGACGCTCGTCGTGCACGGCGCGGCCGACCCCCTGGTGCGGACGACGGCGGCCCGCGCCACGGCTCGCGCGATCCCGGGCGCCCGGCTCGTGGTGCTCGACGACGTCGGGCACGACCTGCCGCCCGTCGTCTGGCCCACGCTGGCGCGGCAGGTCCGGGGGCTCGTGCCGGCCTGACCTGGCCCGGTCTAGCGCCGCTCCGGCATCGGGATCCACGTGTGCCAGGGGGTGACCCGGTCCACGTGCACGACGGCGTCGAACGCCCGGCGGGCGTCCACGAGCTGCAGCTCCGTGCCGTTGTGCGTGCCGCGCGTCGCGTCCAGGGCCGCGGCGGCCGCGCCGTCGGCGGGTCGCAGGTCCACGTAGTACGAGCCGAGCCCGGGCGCGGCGAGCGCCGCGTCCAGGCTCGTCGGGTCCGGCGCGCCGAGGTCCTGGGTGAAGGGCGTCGAGTGTCCCGGGGCGTCGTCCGGCCCCGGGCGGTGCAGCCACGCCGTGCCGCCGCCGAACGTGGTGCCCAGCACCACCAGGTCGTCCCCGAGCCGGTCGGCGAGCTCGCGGCCCATCGTCGTCATCGGCTGCGGCACGAACGGCGGCGCGTGGAACGGCGTGCGCTGCACGTGGCCGTTCGCGGCCGCGACCACCACGCGGGGCTCGCGCTCCAGCACCCACTCCACCGTGTCCGCCATGGTCACGTCCCGGACGTTGCCCGGCGGATAGGCGCGCGTCGCGCCCGCGGGCATCGCCGCGAGGAACGCGTCTGTCTGCCGCGCGACCCGCGCGGCGTGCTCCGCGAACGCCACCGCCCGCGGGTCGGCTCCGGCCTCCAGGTAGTCGATCCGGCGGGCCCGGACCCGCTCGGCCAGCTCTCCGACGAGCGCCGTCAGGGCCGCCCGCTCGGCGGCCGGCAGCGCGATGTACGCGTGCAGCGCGGGCGCCGCCTGGGCGATCCCCGACCGGTCGGCCGGGAGGTAGTCGAACAGCGGCAGCAGGTCCGCGAGCACGTGCGCCGCATACCCCGGGTCGACGTCGGCCAGGAAGGCCTCCATCGCCTCGACCGCCGGCCGGGCGCTCGCGGCCGAGTCCGGCACGTCCGCCCCGTAGAACCGCACGCCGCCGTCGGTGCGCAGCCAGGCCAGCAGGTCGAGCATCTCCTGGCACCGGCCCATGCTGTAGGTGACGCCGCGCTCCAGCACCTCGCGGACCGGTCGCGTGCTGCGGCCGGAGACCCAGTCGTCCACCAGCCGGGCCTCCGGGAAGCCGGACTCCATCACGTACGCGGTGAACCCGTGCCGCGCCAGGAACCGCAGGATCCGGTGCCGCACCAGGTACATCTCGTGGATCCGGTGCATCGACTCGCCGATCGCCACGACGCGCGCGTCGCCGACGATCTCCAGCAGCGGCAGCAGGTCGGCGTCGTCGTCGGCGTCCGGGTCCAGGGTGGCCAGCCGGCGCGCGTTCGCGCCCAGCCAGGCGGTCAGGTCGTCGCTCACCCCCGGAACGTAGCCCTTGCCCGACGTCGGAGGGCGGGCTGTGCGCTCAGGGCGCAAATGCCTCGGCCGCCCGGAGCGGCCCGGGATACCGTGCGAGGGCGCCGACCAGGGGGAGACGGGCATGACGATCACACCGGACGAGCTGCTGAGCGGCTGGCGCGGGCGCCGGTTCCTGCTGGAGTACGCGCGCCGCTCCGAGGAGCTCGCGACCGACCCCGACCAGCCGGAGGCGCCGTTCTCGTCGGCCGCGATGCTGGCCGGCTACGAGCTCGACCCGGGCCGGGGCAGCTCGGTCGTGCTGGTCAGCGTTGGAACCGGAAGCTGTGCCGCCGAGCCGGTGGAGGCCACACCCGCGTCCGTGGCGACCCTGCTCGACGGCGTCGCCCTGGCCGAGGTCGACCAGGAGACGGTGCTACGCACGCTCGCGCACGCGGTGACGGTCGCCCGCTACTGGCAGGAGCCCGACGGCGAGGACGTGCTCGCCGCCCTGCCGGTGGTGCGCACCGCCCTGGAGCGCGTCGCGGCGCACGTTGCGGGCTCCGCGGACGCCGTCGGCTGGTGGAGCACCCCGGTCGACCGCACGGACCAGCACGCGGTGACCTGGGACGCGGACCGGACGCCCCCTGCCGGCACGGCGGCCGAGCGTCTCGACCGGTGGCGCACCGACGCCCTCAAGGAGGAGCGGGACGCCCGGAGGCAGCGGCCCGCCGACCCTACGGCGTCCTGGAGCGGCACGTGGTGGTCCGCCCCGCCGTGGCAGCTGACGCGCACCCTGCGCAGCCTCGACGGCCACGGCCCGGCGGGGCTCTGGCTGGTGGAGGACGACATGGGGTGGGAGCAGGCGGTGACCCACCGGGTCGACGTCCCCGCCGGCGCGCGGGTGTACGAGGTGGACGGCGCCGAGGCCTGGGCCGCGCTGTGCCGCGCGTACCCGCTGGAGGTGACGGCGCAGAAGCGGCACGACTGGTACCGCACCACCGGCCGGGACGGGCCCTGGGTGCAGCCCGACTGGGCGGCGGTCGCCGCCGACCACGACGCCGTGCACCTCACCGCCGCCTACCTCGCGGCGGCGGGCACCGTGATCCCCGTCGGTGACGACACGGCGAGCGTCATCGCCGGGTGGAACCCCGACGAGACCTGCTGGCTCGTCGACACGGTCCGGCCGGAGCCGGAGGGCAGGGCATGGGTGCTGGACGACGAGGACTGGGTGCCCGCGGCCGGTTAGCGGCGCGGCTCAGCGGCCCTCGGCGCGCTCCAGCTCCCGGGCCAGGTCGAGCATCTCGCGGCCGAGGGCGTCCAGCCGCTCGCGGAGGCTCGTGGTGCCGACCGGCGCGGCGGGGGCGGGGGTGCCGGTCCCGGCCAGCCCCGCGGCGTCGGGCTCGCGGATCACGTTGATGTCGAACACGACCCGGTCCGCGCGGTGCCAGGTGCGGAACACCTCGACGGGCCGGGCGGCCTCGTCGGTGCTGGTGCCCTCGAGCAGCAGCACGGGCGCCCCGGCGGGGACCTGGAGCAGCTCCGCCGTCTCGCCGTCGGCGCTCACGGCCCGCACCTGCCGCTTGCCCGCGACGACGTGCGTGCCGAACCGGCGCAGGATCGTGGCGTGCAGCGACGTGTCGGTCAGCTCCTCGGCGGTCAGGTCGCCGAGCTCCTCGGGCAGCCAGGTCTCGATGAGGGCCAGCGGCTCGCCTCCGGCGCTGCGCAGCCGCCGCAGGCGCAGCACCCGGTCGGAGGCGAGGGCACCGGTCGCCTCAGAGGCCGGCTCCAGCCCGAGCTCCAGGATGCGCGTGGTGACGTGCACGCCCTCGCCCTCGACCTGGGTCGACAGGCCCGGCACGCGCTGCACCAGGCGGTGCAGCTCGCCGCGCTCCCGGACGGTCGTGCCCCGGCCCCGCCGGCGCTCCACGAGCCCCTCCTGCTCCAGCGCCGCCAGGGCCTGGCGGACCACGGAGCGGGAGACGCCGTAGCGTTCCTGCAGCTCGGCCTCGGTGGGCACCTGCGCGCCGGGCGCGAGCGTGCGCCCCAGGATCTGCGCGCGCAGCTCGCTGCCGATGCGCCGGTGGAGCGGCTGACCGTCGGGTGCGGGGCGGGCCACGGTCAGCTCGCCGCGCTCGGGGCGCCCTGCTGCGCCGTCCGCCAGACGTGGTCCCAGCCGGGCGCGAGGCCGGCCGCCCGCTCGATCGCGAGCACGAGGCTGGCCTCCCGGGCGATGCCCTGGCCGGCGATGTCGAACGCGGTGCCGTGGTCCACGGAGACTCGCACCACGGGCAGTCCCACGGTGATGTTCACGCCGTCGTCGCCGTACACGGCCTTGAACGGGGCGTGCCCCTGGTCGTGGTAGCAGGCCACGACCATGTTCCACTTCCCCTTGACCGCGGCGGGGATGAGGGCGTCGGCCGGGAGCGGGCCGTGGGCGTTGAGCCCGCGGGCGCGCGCCGCCTCGACCGCGGGAGCCAGGATGTCGGCGTCCTCGTCGCCGAACAGGCGGTTCTCGCCGGCGTGCGGGTTCAGGCCCGCGAGCCCGATGGCCTCGTCCGGGCGGCCCAGCGCCGCCGTGAACGCGCCGGCCAGGTCGAGCACGTCGCGGGTGCGCTCCGGCGTGATGTCCTCGATGGCCTGGCGCAGCGAGACGTGCGTGGTCAGGTGGAAGAAGTACAGGTCGCCGGCCGACAGCACGAGGCTGAAGTTCTTGACCCCGAACTCGTGGGCCAGCAGCTCCGTGTGCCCGGGCCACCGGTGCCCGCCCGCGTGCATCGCGGCCTTGTTCAGCGGGGGCGTGACGATGCCGTCCACCAGCCCCTCCCGGGCCAGCCGGCAGGCCTCGACCACGAACCGGTAGGCGCCGTCGCCGGCCGCCGCGCTGATCTCGCCGATCGGCACGTCCGCCAGCGACGGGCCGGTCTGGAGCAGCTCGATCGTGCCCGGGGTGTTGGTGGCCTCGGCCGGGGACGCGATCACGCGGACCCGCTCCGGGTCGCCGCCGACGGCGGAGACGGCGCGGCGCAGCGCGCCGGCGTCGCCCACGACCACGGGCACGCACAGGGCGCGCAGGTCGTCGTGGCCGAGCAGGGCCTTGGCCGTGATCTCCGGGCCGATGCCTGCGACGTCGCCGAGCGTGACGGCGAGGGTGGGGATGCTCAAGGGTTTACCTCCTGGTGCGAAGAGTACGATCTCAGGCTTTCGAGGACGTCGACGACGGTCCGGCGGGTGCCGAACCCGCCCGCCTTGGTGACGACGACGGTGCCGTGCGCCGGCCCGCCCTCCAGCCGGCCGAGCGGCACGCCCTCGGCCACGGTGCCCGACACCCGCACGCTGCGGGCACCGAGCCGGGCGAGCACGGCGCGGGCGCCGTCGCCCCCGACGAGGACGACGGCGTGGGGGCGGGTCCGCTGCGTGACGGCGGCGACCAGGTCGGCCAGCTCGGCCGCCGCACGGGCGGCCCGCTCCCGTCCGGTGCCGGCGGGCCCCGTGGGCTCGGGGGTGCGGACGAGCACGGTCGCGGGCAGGTCCGCGCCCAGCGCCCGCGCGGCCGTCTCGTCCGGTCCGGTCCCGGCCTCCGGGGTGATCAGCAGCGTCCCGGGCTCGGCGCGCAGCAGCTCCTCAGCCTGCCCGCGGGAGACCTCGTTCAGGGAGCTCAGCACCACGAGCGTGCGCCCGACGGCGACCCGGGGCTGGTCGGGCGCGCCGCGGTCGCCGCCCCAGCGCGGGGCCAGCGCCGCCGCGAGCCCGGCGGAGCCGACCGGGACGGCGCGGGCGCCGAGCAGCACGACGGCGTCGGCGAGGCGCTCGAGGCCGGCGTCGTCCAGGGCGTCGACCACCACGGCGTCCGCGGCCGCGCCCGCCTCGGCGAGGCGGTCCGCCAGGGCCGCGGCGTCGCCGTCGGCGGGCACCCGGACGGTGCCCGGCAGGAGCGCGGTCAGGTCGCTCGTGCGGACCGGGGTGACGGGGTCGTGCCCGGCGGCCGTCGCCGCGACCGGCACGCCGCCGACCAGGAGCACGCCCTCGCTGACCGTCCGCCCCAGCGCGGGGTAGCTTGGGCAGACCACGGCGAACGCGCCCGGGACCCGCTCGCGCCAGGCGGTCAGGGCCCCGGTGACCTGGGCCGCGACGCTGCCGCGCATCGTCGAGTCGATCTTGACGTAGAGGCGCCCGGCGTCGGACAGGGCCCGCACGGCGGCCGCGGTGGCGGCCGCAGCCGGGCCGTCGTCCTGGGCCCGCGCGTCGGTGACGACGGCGACCGCCGCCCGCTCGCCGGAGGGCAGGTCAGGGCCGAGGGCCAGGTGGCTGGTCCAGCCGGCACGCGCGAACTGCACCACGCAGTCGCCGGCCCCGGTCAGGTCGTCCGCGACGACCCCGACGGTGTGCTCGCTCATGCGGTGCCGCGCCCCTCGACGGCAGGTGCCTCGGCGGCGGCGGACCCGGCGCCGTCGTCCTCCGCGGCGGGCGCGAGGCCGCCCTGCCGCTTGAGCACGATCGTGGCCAGGAGCGGCGCCAGGACGGCGCTGACCAGCACCGCCGAGGCGACCTGCGCGGTGGCGACCGCGACGTACGGCTCGAACGTGGGGTCCACCCCGCCGATGATCGCAGGCGTGGCGACGGCGTTGCCCGCCGTGGTCGCGGCGGCGATCGCGATGCCCGACTTCATGCCGCGTCGCAGGATGAAGCGGTAGCCCGAGTAGGTCAGGGCGGCGGTCAGCAGGACGGCGAAGACGCCGACGAGGAGGCCGCTCGCGCCGCCGGTCACGACGTCGCGCAGGTTGATCCCCGTGCCGAGCGCGAACGCGAAGAACGGGATGACGATGTTCGGCACCGGCCGCATGATCTCGGTCCAGCGCGGGTCGAGGTTGCCCACCACGAAGCCCAGCACCAGCGGGATCACCGCCGCGAGGAAGGCCGTCAGCGGGATGTCGGCCAGGCCCGAGGCGCCGAGGAAGAGCATCGAGATGAACGGGCCGTCGTTCAGGGCCGAGGCCATGTAGGCGCCGCGGTCGCGCTCGTCGCCGTACTTGCCGGTGAAGGCGAGCCACAGCCCGCCGTTGCTGTTGTCGATGGTGGCCATGAGGGCCAGGATCGAGACCCCCAGGAACCCCTCGATCCCGAAGATGCTGCCCGCCAGCGCGACCAGCCCGGCGGGGATCAGGGACTTCGTCAGCAGCAGCGTCCCGGTGGCGGCGAGCACCGGCCCCGACGTCCGCGCCGTGATCTGCATGCCGGTCGCGAAGATGAGCACGGCGATGAGCGGCAGCGCCGAGTCCTTGAACAGGGCGGTGGTGAACGAGCCCAGCTCCAGGAAGCCGGGGAAGAACGTCCCGACCACCGAGCCGAGGACCAGCGGCACGAGCATGAGCCCGCCCGGGATCTTGTTCATCCAGTCGTAGAGGGGCACGGTCGACCTCGGTGTCAGTCCGGCATCCATGGCGGAACCTCTCGTTGTGCGCGACCGGCGATGGTCGCAATTGTCAGGACAAGAAAGTACGGACAAAGTACGGGACGGGACGGGCGGCGGGCAAGTCCCCTGTACACAGGCCCCCGCGCGCGCAGGATTCACCCGGCGCATAGCGTTTCCGGGTGACCGACGTGTGGACGTGGCCGGCCCGGATCGGCGTGCTCATCGGGACTGCCCTCTTCGTGGCCCTCCTGATCCCGATCCTCGTGATCCAGGTGCGCCGGTACGGCGCCATCAGCCCCGCCCGGCTGCTCGGCGCGGCGGCGCTCGCCGTCTACGGCACCGCGCTGGTGGCGTACACCCTGCTGCCGCTGCCGTCGGGCGACCTCGCCGCATGGTGCGCCCAGTACGGGTACGACGGCGCGCAGCTCAAGCCGCTGCAGATCGTCTCCGACATCCGTGCGCGCACCGCCGGCCTGTCCCTGGGCGCCGCGGTGCGGGACATCTCCGTGCTCCAGGGTGTGTTCAACGTGGTGCTGTTCGTGCCGTGGGGCGTGCTGGTGCGCCGCTACCTGGGCTGGGGGCTGCTCGCGTCCGCGGCGTCGGCGCTCGGGGCGTCGCTGCTGATCGAGGTCACGCAGCTCACCGGCATCTTCGGGCTGATCCCGTGCTCGTACCGGCTGGCCGACGTCGACGACCTGCTCACCAACACCCTCGGCGGGGTGCTCGGCGCGCTGATCGCGCCGTGGGTGCTGCGCTGGATGCCCGGCGCCCGGACCCTGGCGGCGGGCCGGGGGACACCGCGGCCGGTGACCCTGTGGCGGCGCTGGTTCGGCATGGCCGTGGACTACCTCGCCTTCACCGCCCTGGGCGGCGTGCTCGCCCTGACCCTGGGGCTGGGCTACTACCTCGTGACGGGCCGCGCCCCGGCGGACTCCCTGGCGGTCTGGCTGGGCACCAGCGTCCTGGCGTGGGTCGTCGTGTTCGTGCTGCCCCTGGTCACGGGCGCGGGGGAGTCGCTGGGGCAGCGCACGGTGTGGCTCGCCGTCGTGTCGCCCGACGGCGGGGCGCGCCTCGCGCCGTGGGCCCGCCTGCGACGCGGGCTGGCCGGGGGAGCGCTGTGGGGCCTGCTCCAGGCGCTCGGCGACGCCGCGACCATGTTCGACGTCGGCGCGCTCTCCCCCGCGCAGGGCCTGGCGGCCACGGTGGCGACCGTGCTGGCGCTGTCCGCCCTGTTCACGCGGGGGCGGCGCGGGCTCTCCGGGAAGGCGGCCCCGTACCTCCTGGTCGACGCGCGGTCCCTCGCGCCCGAGGGTCAGCCGCGGGCGCGGGGGTCCCGGCCGAGCAGGTGACGCAGCGCCGGCTCCAGCGTGGGGTGCCGGAACCGGTGGCCCAGCGCGAGCAGCACCTCGGGCGAGACGCGCTGGCTCGCCTGCGCCAGCTCGTCCGCGCCCTCCTGGCCCAGGAGCAGCCGGGGCCCCAGGTCGGGCACCGGCAGGACGGCGGGACGGCGCAGGACGCCGGCCAGCGTGGCGGTGTAGGCGGCGTTGCGTACGGGGGTGGGCGCGACGGCGTTGACCGGCCCGGACAGGCGCTCGTCGTACAGCGCGCGGTGGTAGACGTCCACCAGGTCGTCGATGCCGATCCAGGACTGCCACATCTGCCCGTCGCCCAGCCGGCCGCCCAGGCCCGCGGCGAACAGCGGGTAGAACAGGCGCAGCGTGCCGCCGCGCGGTGACTGCACCAGGCCGGTGCGCACGTTCACCACCCGCAGGCCGTCCGCGGCCGAGGTCGCCTGCTCCCAGTCGTCGACGACGTCGGCGAGGAACCCGTCGCCGCGCTCGCTCGTCTCGGTGAGCACCTCGTCGCCCCGGTCCGGGCCGTAGAACCCGATCGCCGACGCGCTGACGAAGACCCGCGGCCCGTCGGCGGTGCGGCCGGCGAGCGCGGCGAGCGCCGTCGTCGGCTCGATGCGGGAGCCGCGGACCGCCGCGCGGTGCGCGTCGGTGAACCGGCCCGCGATGGACGCCCCGGCGAGGTGGATGACGGCGTCGACGCCCCGGAGCAGGTCGTCGGCGGGTGCCTGCGGGTCCCAGTGCCGCTCGTCGGGGCCGTGCGGCGCGCCGCGCACGAGCCGGACCACTCGGTGGCCCGCCGTGGTCAGGAACGGCACCAGGGCGCTGCCGACCAGCCCGCGGCTGCCGGTGACCGCGACGACCTTGGGCCAGTCGCCGGCGTTGCGGGCGGACGCCTGGGCCGCGAGGTCCAGGCCGAGCTGGCGGTGCCGGTAGGCGAACATCGGCCGCAGCACGGCCTCGGGCACTCGGGTCTCGACCGTGTCGGTGATCCGGGTGCCGCCGCCCTCGTCGTGGAACTCGTGGGTGTGCCGCCACGGCACCACCCAGCGCAGCGGCGCGGAGACCAGCTCGTCCACGAACCGCTCCGGCGGCTCGTAGCCGCTGTGCCGGGCCACCCACCGCAGGCCCACCGGCAGCCGCAGCACGGCCGCCCCGCCCGCGAGCGTGGACGCCTCGCGGACCACGTGCAGGGGCGACCACGGCGGGGTGAGCCGCATGATCGCGCCGGGTCGCTCGTGCCAGGCGAACACCTCGGGGCGCGGGTGCCCCACGACGCTCGAGTACGTCAGACCCATGGTTCCCCCTACAGGTAGCCGGCCGCGGTCGCGATGAGGAGGATCGTCACCGCGGCACCCGCGGCGTAGTTGACCCACAGGAAGTGCCGCCAGCCGCCGTTCGCCCGCGCGGAGTCCGCGTCGCTCACGCCCGCGTACGGCGCCGCGAGCACGAGGTAGGGGACGGCGAGCAGGCCCAGGAGCGCGGTGGGCCACCCCGTCGTGAGCATCAGCAGGCCCGCGACGACCCACGCGCCCAGCGCGAGCCGCACGGTGGTGGCCGCGCCGAACGCCGTCGCGATCGAGGAGATGCGGCCCTCGCGGTCGGGGACGACGTCCTGCACCGCGCCGAAGGCGTGGCTGGCCATGCCCCACAGCAGGAACGCGCCGAGCACCGCGAACGTCTGCGGCGTCGGGTCGGCCTGGGCCAGCGCCAGCCCGTAGACCGCCGGGCTCACGAAGTGCACGCTGGACGTCAGGGAGTCCAGCACGGGCACCTCCTTGAACCGGAACGGCGGCGCGGAGTAGGCGACCAGCGCGAACAGGCTGACCGCGAGCACCGCCCACGACGCCGGCGGGCCGAGCACCACGAGCACGGCGACGAACGGCACGCAGGTCGCCAGGGAGGCGACGAGGATCGGCCGGTGCCGCCGGGGTGCCAGCAGCGCGCCCTCGACGCCGCCCTTGCGGGGGTTGGTCAGGTCGGACGCGTAGTCGAACACGTCGTTGATCCCGTACAGCGCCAGGTTGTAGGGCACGAGGAAGAACAGGGTGCCCACGACCAGCGCGACGTCGACCGTGCCCGTGGTCAGCAGGTAGGCGGCGGCGAACGGGTAGGCCGTGTTGATCCAGCTCAGGGGGCGCGACGCGCGCACCAGGTCAGCGAGCACGTCGACTCCCGAACAGGGTCCAGAGGGCGGGCAGCAGGACGACGCCGGCCAGCGGGTAGGCGAAGTCCTCGATCGGCGCGAGCCCGATCCGGACCCCGGAGATGTGCGCGTCGGCGTACGTGAACAGGCCGGTCGCGATCATCACGTTGTCGAAGACGGCGGTGAGCACCAGCAGGGCGACGGCGGCCAGGACGATGGGGCGCCAGCCGATGGGGCGCGTCCCGGCCAGGCGTGCGCGCAGGGCGGCGATGACCGCGACCGCCACGGCCACCGCGAGGAAGGCGCGCGCGAGGATCAGGTAGGTCATCGCAGCATGTCCTCCCGGAGACGGGCTCGGTCTCGGGCGCGGATGCGGGCCCGGACCCGGGCCCGGCGCAGCACCCGCTGGGCACCGAGGACGAGCACCATCGTGAGCTCGCAGAGGAACGCCAGGAACACGATCTCCTCCATCGGCAGCTCGGGGGCGAGCATGAGCCCGGTCATGTACGGGCCGGCGCCGTGCAGGAAGATGCCGAGCCCGATGCCCGCCAGGTCCCACACGAGGAAGAACGCGGTACCGGTGACGAGCACGGCGGCGGCCCGGACGGGGGAGTCCCAGAGGAAGAGCCGGAACCGCCGGTCGACGATCAGGACGCCGGCGGCGGAGAACAGCAGCACGGCGAGGTAGACGAAGCTCATGACTCCTCCCGCAGCGGCCCGGCGCTGGTGTCGCCCCGGAGCCGCTTGACCACCAGCTCCGCGCTGATGAGGCACATGGGCAGGCCGATCCCGGGGATCGTCGTCGCCCCCGCGTACAGCAGGCCCGAGACGCGCGACGACGCGTTGGACCCGCGGAACATCGCGCTCTGCCGCAGGGTGTGGCCCGGGCCGAGCGCGCCGCCGCGCCAGGCGCCGAGGTCGTGCTCGAAGTCCGCGGGCCCGATCGTGCGCCGCACGACGACGCGCTCGGCGAGGTCGGGGGTGTCGGTCCACTTGGCGATCTGCGCGATCGCGTCGTCCACGACCTGTTCGACGCCGAAGGCCCCGGCGCCGTCGATCCCGCCCGCGCCGATCGAGGTGTCGGCCGGCACGGGGACGAGCACGAACAGGTTCTCGTGCCCGGGCGGCGCCACGGCGTCCGTCGCGCTGGGCTTGCAGACGTACAGCGACGTCGGCGTCCGCACGGACGGGTTCGCGCCGTAGATGGCGTCGAACCCCTCCTGCCAGTCGCGGGCGAACAGCAGCGAGTGGTGGGCCAGCCGGGGGAGCTCGCCGCGCACGCCCAGCAGCGCCAGCACGGCACCCGGCCCGGGGTCGCGGCGCTTCCACCAGCGGTCGCTCCTGCTGCGGTGCCGTGGCCCGAGCAGCTCGTGCTCGGTGACGCGCAGGTCCGCGGTCGAGACCACGACGTCGGCGGCCAGGTGGCGGGTGCGGCCGTCCGGGCCGGTGACGTCGACGCCGGTCGCGGCGCCGTCGGCCACCGTGATGCGGCGCACCCGCTGGCCGGTCAGGAGCCGGGCGCCCTGGCGCTCGGCGAGGCGGGCGACCGCGTTGATCACCGCGCCGAACCCGCCGCGCGGGTACAGCACGCCCTGGGTCACGTCGAGGTGGCTCATCAGGTGGTACATGCTCGGCGCGGCGCTCGGCGACGTGCCGAGGAAGACCGCGGGGTAGCCGAGGATCCGGCGCACCCGCTCGTCCGTGGTGTGCCGGGAGATGAAGTGGTCCAGCGACTCGCCCAGCAGGCGCAGCAGCCGCGGGGCGCGCCGCACGACGTCCGGCGCGAGCAGGGGCTTGGGCGAGGCGAACGTGGCGTAGAGGAACCGCTCGGTGGCGATCCGGTACGTCTCGGCGGCCGAGTCCAGGTACGCGTCCAGCCGCGGGGCCGACGCCGGGTCGAGCGCGAGCAGGGCCTCGCGCGCGCCGTCGGCGGGCAGGTCGAAGGGCTCGGAGTCGTCCTCGAAGAACACCCGGTAGGACGGGTCGAGGCGGATCAGGTCCAGCTCGTCGGCGGCGCTCGTGCCCAGGAGGCGGAAGAAGTGCTCGAAGACCTCGGGCATGAGGTACCAGGACGGGCCGGTGTCGAACACGAACCCGTCGCGGTGCCAGCGTCCCGCGCGTCCGCCCAGCTCGTACCGGGCCTCCAGCAGGGTGACCGACGCGCCCTCACGGGCCAGCAGGGCAGCGGTCGCCAGGCCCGAGATGCCGCCGCCGATCACGACCACGCGCCGTCCGGGCTGTCCGTCGTTCATGCCGCCCATCGCCTGCCCGTCCGGGTGCCCGCGAGCGTGGCGACGACGATGCGCATCTTGACGCCGGTCGGCACCGAGACCCGCCGGACGTGCATCTGCGCCGCCGGCATGGTGCGCAGCCGGTCGTTCAGCTCGGAGAACAGGCCTGCCGCCAGCGCCGTCGCCCGCCGTGGCCCGACCGGCAGCAGCGGGAGCACGGCGCGCGCGGCGGCCAGGTCGGCGTCGATGTCGGCCACGACGGCGGCCTTGCGGTCCTCGTCGAGCAGCTCGGGACCGGCGCCCGGGAAGTAGGTGCGGCCCAGCCGCTCCTGGTCGTCGCCGAGGTCGCGCAGGAAGTTGATCTTCTGGAACGCCGCGCCGAGCCGGCGGGCGCCCTCCTCCAGCCGGCCGCGGACGCCGGGCGGCACGGGGTGGCCGTCCAGGAACGCGCGCAGGCACATCAGGCCCACCACCTCGGCGGAGCCGTGCACGTAGGAGCGGTACTCGTCGTCGCCGAGGGCGACGACGGGGTCGAGGTCGCGGCGCATGGACGCGAAGAACGGGCGCACCAGCGTCTCGTCGATGCCGACGGCGCGCGCCGTGGTGCCGAAGGCGTGCACCACCATGTTGGTGCTGAACCCGCGGCGCAGCGTCAGGTACGTCTCCTCCTCCAGCGCGTCCAGGGCCGCGCGCCGCTCGGCGTGCGCCAGCCCGGCCTCCTGCGCCGGACCGTCGACGATCTCGTCGGCCACGCGCACCAGCGCGTAGATGTCCTCGATCATGCCGCGTGTCGCGGGCGGAAGCAGGCGCGTGGCCAGGCTGAACGACGTCGAGTAGGCGCCGATCACCTGGGCGGCGGCCGCGTGGGCGGTGTGCGAGTACAGGGCCAGCGAGGACGACGGGATCACGACTCACGCTCCGCGAGCCGCAGCGCGAGCCCGGTCAGCTCCCGCTTGAGCACGGTGGGCAGCTCCGACCGCTCGACCATCGCGACGGCGGCCCGCCGCTTGGCGTCGATGAGGTCCGCCACCGCGGCGCGGGCGCCGCTGGCGACCAGGGCGGCGCGCAGCAGGTCGGCGTCGGCGTCGTCCAGCTCGGGGCGGCCCCACAGGTGCCGCACCGCCATCCACTCCGGGTGTCCCTCGGCGCAGGCGACCAGCAGGGTGCGCTTGCCCTCGCGCAGGTCGCCGGTGGTGCTCTTGCCGGTGCGGTGCGGGTCGCCGAACACGCCGAGCATGTCGTCGCGCACCTGGTACAGCATGCCCAGGGCGATGCCGACCTGTTCGAGCTCGGCCGAGGCCTGCGGGCCGGCACCGGCCAGGGCGCCGCCGGCCCGCAGGGGTCCCGCGAAGGAGTAGCTGCCGGTCTTGTTGGCCATCATCCGCAGCACCCGGTCGGGGGTGGCCGGGGCGGTGCCCAGGCCGAACCCGACGTCGTCGTGCTCGCCGGCGGCGGCGCGGAACAGGCTCTCGGCGATGATGTCGGTCAGCTCGGCCCGGCCGTCGGACTTGATCCGCCCCACCAGGGCGTACGCCGAGCTGAGCAGCAGGTCGCCGCCGAGGATGCCCGAGGCGGTGCCCCAGGCCGTCGCGGCCTCCGTGGACAGCCCGTTCTGGGTCGCGTCCCCGGCGAACTCGGCCGCCAGGTTGGGGCGCCCGCGCCGTGTGAGGTCGCGGTCGAGGATGTCGTCGTGCAGCAGCAGCGCGGTGTGCACCAGCTCGAACGCGGCGGCCGCGACGGCGGCGTCGTGCGGGTGTGGGCCGCCGAACGCGGCGTGCGCGTCGAGCAGGAGGCGGGGGCGCAGGCGCTTGCCGCCCTCGCTCGACCGGGCCAGCCGGCGCCACAGCAGCGCATAGTGCTCCGCGAGGGGAGTGGCGCGCCGGACGTGTTCGGCGAAGAAGTCGGCGAGCACCACGTCGACGGCGTCGTGGGTCAGCATCTCGGTCATGGCCACGACACGTCTCGGGCGGACCGCACGGCCAGGGCGGCGTACAGGGGCATCTCGTCGGCCTGCTCGACGAACCAGGGCGAGAACGCCCACGGCGTGGCGCGCAGGGCCTGGCCGAGCGCGCCGCCGTCGACCCACCTGGCCTCCATGGCCTCGTAGGGGTTGACCTGCGGCTCGTCCTCGGTGACCGCGACGTAGACCGGGCACAGCTCGTTCTCCACGATCCCGCTGGCGTCCACGGCGCGGTACCGGAAGCGCGGCAGCTCCACGCGGAGTTCGCGCAGGCTCAGGCCGAGCTCGTCCTGCGCGCGGCGCAGCACGGCCTCCTCGCCCTGCTCGCCCGGCTGGGGGTGGCCGCAGAAGGAGTTGGTCCACACCCCCGGCCAGGTCTGCTTGTGCAGGGAGCGCCGCGTGACCAGCACCTCACCCGCCGGGTTGAGCACGTGGCACGAGAACGCCAGGTGGAGCGGCGTGTGCTCGGAGTGCACGGCACTCTTGAGCTCTGACCCGACGGGAGTCCCGTCGTCGTCGAGCAGGACCACTCTCTCGGTCGTCACTGTGACCCCTCTGTGAGTTTTGCTAGCCTGGCTATATTCAAGCACAGGAAGCAGTTTTTCTCACTGCCGATACCGGACAGATCGCACGGGGTCTTGCAGTAGTTCGGAGCGGGCGGGGGATCGGCTGGGGCTCCTGTGACACCAGGTGACTTGCTGAACTGGGTGAATACTCTCGGCATGGAGACAACAAGGGGCTGGGAGTACGTCGCCGCGGTGGCCGAAGGCGGGGCCGTACTGGTCGCCGGCGTCGACCCGTGGGGCGCTGACTGGGCGGCTCTTCCGGTCGGGAGCGTCGTGGTCGCCGACCCCATTTATCCCAACCAGCAGCACTCGATGTACGCGTACCGGCTCGTGGGTGTAGAGCCCGTCGTCCTGTTCGCGGCCGGGGAATTCTCGAACGGGGTGTGGGGGTTCTACGAGCCGTCGGAAGCGATGCGGAAGTTCCTGCTGACCAGGCTGAGGTGAGTGCTGGTGGTGGGGCCGTGGGGCGGCGAGGTCCTGCGCCGAATCTCCTGGCAGCACGCACCTGTCCGTCTGTAGCGTCCGGCCATGGCTGCGCCCCTGCTCTTCGTGCCCTCCGACCCGCTCGCGCCGCGGGTCCCTGACGAGCACTTCGCGCGGGAGGCCGAGGCCGCGCGGGACGCCGGCCTGGCGGTCGCGGTGGTGGACCACGACGCGGTCGTCGCGGGTGAGCTCGCCGCCGCGCTCCGCCGGGTGCCGGCGTCCGACGCGGCGCGAACCGCCTGGTACCGCGGGTGGATGCTCTCTTCGTCTGCGTACGCGCGGCTCGGCTCCGCGGCGGAGACGCGGGGGATCGGCCTCCTGACGAGCCCCGCCGCCTATGCCGCCGCTCACGAGCTGCCCGGCTGGTACGGCACGTTCGCGGGTTCGACGCCCGCCAGCGTCTGGCTGCCGTGGGAGCCGGGTCGGACGCCGACCTCGGCCGACGTCGGGCCGCTGATCGAAGCCCTGGGTGACGGCCCCGGCGTGGTGAAGGACTACGTGAAGTCGCGCAAGCACGAGTGGGACGAGGCGTGCTTCATGCCCGACCTCTCCGACCTTGCGACCGCCACGCGTGTGGTCGCCCGGATGGTCGAGCTGCAGGGGGACGACCTGGCCGGCGGGATCGTCGTGCGCGCCTTCGAGCGGTTCGTGTCCGACGCCGGCGGGCGGGCTCAGGAGGTCCGGGTCTGGTGGGTGCTGGGCGCTCCGGTGCTGGTCACGCCACATCCCGATGCTCCTGCGGCCTCGGATGTCGACGTGCCCGCGGACGTGCTGGACGCTGTCGGGCGGAGCGTGGGTGCCTTGGGCGCTCCGTTCGTGACCACGGACCTCGCGCTGCGGGCCGACGGGGTCTGGCGCGTGATCGAGGTGGGGGACGGCCAGGTCAGCGATCTGCCCGGTGGTCAGGACCCGGCGCCGCTGCTGCGCGCCCTGGCTGCGGTGGGCTGAGGGGGTGGAGGAACGCGTGGACGGGTCTCTGACTGGTGGACGGCGCTCGCCGTCGATCGAGCGGCGCTCCGGCGAGGTGCTGCGGGCGCGCGGAGCCGGAGCCGGTGACGTCGCTCGGACCCTGACCGCGCTCGAACGGTTGGGCTACCCCTACGCCCCTACGCCCCTACGCCCCTACGCCCCTCGGTACCTGGGACGTGCGTCGGACGGCCGCGACTGCCTCTCCTACATCGAGGGCGTGACGACGACCCATCCCAGCGAACGCGCGGAGACGTCCTATGCGCGTGGGGGAGCGATGCTCCGTCGACTGCACGAAGTCACGCACGGGACGGCGCTCGCCGGCGACGGCGAGTGCCTGACGCACCGCGACCCGGGACCGTTCAACACGGTGTTCCGTGACGGCGAGCCGGTCGCGTTCATCGACTGGGACACCGCCGGTCCGGGCGAGGCATTGAGCGACCTGGCGTATCTCGCGTGGACCTGGCGCATCCAGGCCATCGGGAACGTGCCCGTTCCCGACCAGGCAAGACGGCTGCGGCAGGTGCGTGACGGGTACGGCCTGGAGCGCGACGTCGACCTGCTCGGGGCCGTGCTGCGGCAGCAGTCGGGGATCATCGAGCGCAGCGATTCTGTCCGGCGAACCGCGGACGCCCGCCTTGCTGCCCTCCACGCGGCGGCGCGGGACTGGGCGACCGCGGACAGGTCGCTGGTGCTCGACAATGTCGCGGTGTTTCGAGAGGAGCTCGACGGATGACCCGGACGCACGTAGGTGACGGGTACGCGGGCGACGACTTCTACTGCGACGTCGCGATACCCCACGCCGCGCAGCTCCAGGTGGAGCATGACGACGAGTGGGTCCTCGCGTTCCACCACACCAGGCCGTTCTGGGCGAACCACATCGTGGTCGTGCCCAAGAAGCACATCGCGTCGCTGACATCGGTCACGGCCGAGGACGAGGAGTGGATGCGGCGGCTGTTCGCCGTCGTCCAGACTCTGGCCGGCGCGCTCGAACGGCGCGACGGGGCGGCGGCTGTGCTGACCAATCTCGGGGCGTTCCAGGACTCCAAGCATCTGCACGTGCACATCCACAACGGCCGCCGGCTGCGGGACTGACCCGGTGCTTCCCCTGGACCCGGCATAGGGTGCCGCGGTGGATATCGCTCTGACCGTCCGAGGCGCCGTCGACGACGCCGCGCTCTCAGCCCTGCACGCCCGCGCGTTCGAGAGCCCGTCGGAGGCGGTGACGCCGTGGACCGAGCGACTGACTCGGCACAGCCTGACCTGGGTCACGGCGTCCGACCCCGCGGGGAACCTCGTTGGGTTCGTCAACGTGATCGGTGACGGCGGGGTGCACGCGGTGCTGCTCGACACCGTCGTCGACCCCCACCGCCAGGGGCAGGGCATCGGGCGAGCGCTGGTCGCGGCGGCCGCCGAGGCCGCCCGCGAACACGGCTGCGAGTGGCTGCACGTCGACTTCGAGGCGGACCGGTCGCGGTTCTACCTCGAAGCCTGCGGTTTCCGGACGACGGCGGCGGGGCTCATGCGTCTCGCCTGAGCCCCGGCCGTTGTCCCGCCGCATCACCAGTCCGCGGGCCGGCTGTCCTTCCCGTCGAGCCACAGGCGGTCGCTCGCATCCCGGTGCGCGCCGGCCGCGCCGACATGTTTGCCGTTGATCCGGTCGCCCTTGGTGATGACGTGGGTGACCGCCATCGCGTGACCGTGGCCCAGCCCGTACGTCTCCTTGAGCCACGCGACGACCGGCGTCGCCTTACTGCCCCGGCCGAAGCCCTGAGCCTGCGCGAGCTCGACGAGCTGTCGCGGGGTCAGCCCGGTCTTCGTCTCGGCGTTGTCGAGGTAGGCCTGGAAGGACATCAGCGGTTCTCCTGGATCATCGTGTCCGAGGCGTGGATGCACATCATGCGCAGCGTCCCGGTCCCGGTGTTGGTGAAGCCGTGCCAGACGTCGGGCTGGACGACGGCGGTGTCGCCGGCCCGGGCGACGACCGTCTCGTCACCGATGGTGATCGTGGCCTCGCCCTCCAGGACGGACCAGGTCTCGCTGTACGGGTGGCGGTGCAGCCCGGGCCCCTGGCCGGGGTCGTTGGTGACGAGGAAGAACGAGATGCCCGAACCGTGGTCGCGGCCCTCGTAGCGCAGGGTGCGCGAGCCGGGGATGCGGATGGTGTCGGCGGAGACCGTCGTGGTCATGTCTGCTCCTGGTGAGGCGTCGGAGCCGGCCCGTGCGGCCGGCGTGTTCCCAGCCTCGTGGGGGCGGCGACGGCGCACTACGGTTTCGACGTGCATCGAAACATGGTGGAGTTCCGGCTCGCGCCCGACGACATCTCGGCGATCCGGTTCGGCGTCTCGCCCGGTCACGAGCTCGCCCATGCCGTGCGGTTGCTCGTGCAGCCGAGCTACCACCCGCTCCAGTGGGGCTGGCTGCGCCGCGCGCGCACCCAGGTTCCGCAGCGCGCGTTCGACCTGATGCGGCTGCTCGTCGGCCCCGACGGGTACATGCCGGACTTCCTCACCTCGACGCCCGGCTGGGACCTGAGCCCCGACGAGGAGCTGGCACGCCTGCGCGAGGCCGACCTCGCGCCCCTGCGCGTCGACCTCCTCAAGCGCGTCGACCGCACGAACGGGACCGAGCAGCGCCTGCTGCGGGCCCTGGCGGACGATCCCGAACACGCCCGCTCAGTCGTCGCCGAAGCCTGGGAGCAGTGCTGGGACGCGTTGCTCGCCCCATACTGGCCGCAACTGGGAAGGATCTTGCGGGCCGACGTCGGGGTGCGCTCCCGGCGCGCGACGACGGACGGCCTCGGCGCGATGGTCGAGACCCTGCACGAGGCAGTGGGCTGGGCCCCGCACGCCGTGCGGGTGCGGCTGCGCATGCACGGCGAGGTCCTCGACTGCGCGGGCAGCGGCCTCGTGCTGGTGCCGTCGGTCATGGCACCTCGGTGCTCCGTCGTCACCGAGCCGCCGGCCCAGCCCACCCTGTTCTACCCGGCGCTCGGCGTCTCCGAGCGATGGGCCGACGACGGTCCCGGCACCGCCGAGGCGCTCGCCCGACTGCTCGGCGCCGGCCGGGCGGGAGTGCTGCTCGCGCTGGGGGCGCCGCTGTCGACCAGCGAGGTCGCCGCCGCCTGCGGCCTCGCCGTGTCGACGGCGTCGCACCACCTGGCGCTGCTGAGCGGCGCCCGCCTGGTCGACGCCCGCCGCGACGGCGCGCGCGTCCTGCACGTCCGGACGCCGCTGGGGGAGGCGCTGGTCGGAGGCTGACGGCAGGTGCTACGGGGCGGACTGGCTGGGCCGCGTCGTCGCGACGACCGTCCAGGCCGTCGCGGACACCTCGAACGGCCCTGCGGGGAGCAGCTCGCGGCAGCGTGCCTCGACCGCCCCCCGGGCGTCGGCGTCGAGGCCGGCGACGTAATCCCCGGCGAGCCCCACACCCAGGGTGTACGGCTCCCACCACTCGGCGAAGCCGGCGTACGCCGAGCTCACGGTGAGTTCGTGGGAGCGCACGTCGTGCAGGCCGGCGGCCCGGAACAGGTCGGCGAGCTGGCCGGTGCGTGCGCCGACGGCCCCCGCCTCGTCGAAGGCACCCGGGTCGACGTCCCGGGCGGCGCGCCAGAACGTGGACAGCGGCGCCCGCTCGCGGCCGAAGTCCCAGACGCTCGCGGAGACCGAACCTCCCGGCCGCGTCACCCGGGCCATCTCGCGCAGACCCGCCACGGGGTCGCTCATGAAGGGCACCACGAGCTGCGCGAGCGTCAGGTCCACGACGCCGTCGTCGAACGGAAGCGCCTCGGCCACACCCTGGCGGACGTCGACGCCGGGGCACCGCCTGCGGGCCGCCTCGACGAACGGGACCGACGGATCGACCGCGGCGACACCCTCCGGGCCCAGCCGGACGACCAGCCGCTCGGTCACCGCGCCGGGCCCGCACCCGACGTCGAGCGCACGCTGGCCGTGCCGGGGGTCGACCAGGCCGACCAACTTGTCCGCGAGCGGCTCGGAGTACCTGCCCATGAAGCGCGTGTACGACTCGGCCGCGACGTCGAAGGCCATGGTCCGACTCTACGACCGGCGTCGGTAGGCGACCTGGATTGCTCTTGCGTTCACGCTCGCTGCTGGGCGCGAACACCGTCACGGTCCGGGCTGGTCGCCAGGCTCGCCGATCGTGCGGTGCGGGGCCAGGTCCAGGCGTACCTGATGATGAGGGCGAGAACGATCAGTTCCAGTACGACGCCGAGGCCGTAGAAGTACAGCCAGAACCCGCCGGCCACATTGAATACCGTGACGGGGACGTAGAGCGCGGCCACGACGAGGTTCGCGATGCGGCTCACGCGGGCGGGCAGCGTCATCGACAGCACGACCATGAAGATCGGGACGGCCATGAGGGTCAGCGCCGTCGTCGAGAAGGTCTGGGAGAGGGCGAACTCGTAGACCCGGCCGTCGAGGATGTCTTCGACGATGCCAGGCGTGAAGAAGCCGAGAATGTCCACGTAGGCGTACAGGAACATGAAGCTGGTCCACGCTGCGGCGAGCTTTGCTCTCACCGGGATCTGGGGGTCTTCCAGTGTGGTGGTGGGGTGCTGCGTGCTCATCATGGGCTCCGTTGTCGGGGTGAGGATCGGTAGGTCCACGCTCGCTGAGCCCGGCGGCGTGCGCACCGGCCGGGAGGCCGGAGCTCACCTGGCCGATGAGACGGTCTCTTTCTCGTGCTTTCGGCGGGTACGCCGAGGCACGCCGATCCCTAGGCTGGAGCCGTGGTCACCTCCCGGCGCTCCATCTGGCATGAGCCGCGGCCTGCTGACGCCCGGCCCATCGGTCGGCTCGACTGGCTGCTGGCGGGCGTGTTCGCGGCCGCCGCCCTGGTCGAGGGCATCGTTCGGCCGGGCTTGGCCTGGCGACCCCTTGTGACGGTGCTCGCCCTGGCGCTGGTGCCTGCCCTGCTCTGGCGGCGGAGCCGCCCCCTCGTGGCCGCCCTGGTCGGGTGGGGCGTCGCGGGGCTGCTCTCGGTCCTCCAGCTGACCGCGCACGCCGGGGACCTCGGCCTCTACTCCATGATCGCCGTCCTGATCCTGCTCTACTCCCTGGTGCGGTGGGGCTCGGGACGGGAGATCGTCCTGGGGACGGCGTTCGTGGCAGTCGTCGTCGTGCTCGGGATGTACGCCACGTCCACGGGCTGGACAGACGTCTTCGGCGGCAGCGTCCTCCTGCTGCTGTTCGTCGCCCTCGCGGCGGTGTTCCGCTACCGCGCGGACCTCTGGCATCGCCGACAGAGCGAGATCCGCAACCAGGAGCGGGTGGCGCTGGCGCGCGAGCTGCACGACACCGTGGCCCACCACGTCTCGGCCATCGCGGTGCAGGCGCAGGCCGGTGGCGTCGTCGCCGCCGTCCAGCCCGAGAAGGCTGCCGAGGTCCTGGCCGCGATCGAGTCCGAAGCATCGCGAACCCTGGCGGAGATGAGATCCATGGTGCGGGTGCTGCGTGAGGAGGAAGCCGCCGCCTACGCACCGCAGCAGGGCGTCGCGAACCTGCCTGCTCTGGCGCGCGCCGAAGCGACGCCCACCGTCGAGGTCTCGCTGAACGGTTCGTTGAGCCGGCTGGCACGCCCCGTGGACGCCGCGCTCTACCGGCTGGCGCAGGAGTCGCTGACCAACGCTGTACGGCACGCCCGGAGCGCGACCCGCATCGGGATCGACGTACGCCGGGAGGGCGACGCCGTCAGGCTGTGTGTCAGCGACGACGGAGAGACCGCTCCGGGGCCGGTCCCGGAGCCGGGGTTCGGCCTGCTGGGCATGGCCGAACGCGCCCAGCTCCTCGGCGGATCACTCTCCGCGGGGCCGGGGCCCGAGGGTGGCTGGGTGGTCGAGGCCGTGCTGCCGGCGGAGGCGCCGGCATGAGCATCCGTGTTGTCGTGGCCGACGACCAGGACCTGGTCCGGACCGGGCTGGTGATGATCCTCGGCGCGCAACCCGACCTCGAGGTCGTGGGGGAGGCAGCAGACGGGCTCGCAGCGCTCGACCTGGCAACCCGGTTGCGTCCCGATGTCCTCCTCGTCGACATCCGGATGCCCGGGCTCGACGGCGTCGAGGTGACACGGCGCCTGGCCGGGCCGGACGTGACGGACCCGATGGCGGTCGTCGTGATCACCACCTTCGACCTCGACGAGTACGTCCTCGGCGCCCTGCGCGCCGGCGCCCGCGGCTTCCTGCTCAAGGACGCCGGGCCGGAGCTCTTAGTGCAGGCCATCCACGCGGCGGCCAACGGGGACGCGCTGATCGCCCCCAACGTCACCCGCCGGCTGTTGGCGACCTTCGCCGACCAGGCACCGGCGGTACCGGTTCAGCCCGTCGACCCGCTCACCAAGCGTGAGGAGGAGGTGCTCGCGCTGGTGGCACGGGGCCGGACCAACGCCGAGATCGCCACCGTGCTCTTCGTCGGCCTGAGCACGGTCAAGTCCCACGTCGCGTCGTTGATGACCAAGCTCGGCGCCCGCAACCGCGTCGAGATCGCGATGTGGGCGTACGACACCAGACGCGTGAGAGCCGATTAGGTGCGGCGCAGCCCTCCGGACAGTGCGCCTCAGATGGCCCGTGCGAGTCGTCGTTTCTGGACGGCCGACGGTCGCGGGTCTGCGGCGAAGCCGGAGCAGTCCGGGCACTCGGTGATCTCGGCGTGACGGCAGGAGAGGAGGTGCTCGAGGAAGCGGCCCGTCGCCTGTAGCTGGTCGACGGCGTCCATGATGCGCGATCGGTGTTCCTCGATGAGGACTCGCCTCGCATCATCGTCCGCGGGACGGAGCTCGCGAATCTGCGCGAGCGAGAGACCAGCGCGCTGGCAGCGCCGGATCACCAGCGCCCGACTGACCGCCTCGTCGTCGTAAACCCGCTGACCGGTGGCTGAACGCGGCGGAACCAGTACGCCCACGTCCTCCCAGTGCCGGAGCACGTGAGTGTCGACGCCGACGATCGAGGCCGCGTCTCCGATACGAAGCTCCGACATGTCGAAACCACTCCTTGCCTTCAGGTCGACCTGAAGAAATAGTGTCGCACGCATGCCGCATTCGCCCCATGTTTCCGACGCCCCCGATCTGTCCTCCCGCGCGCCGTTGCTGCCCGTTCTCGGCCGAGCGGTCGCCGCCCTGGTCGCCCTGTCGTCTGACCGTCGTCACCCTCGCCTGCCTGACGAGGCCTTCCGCAGGTCTCTGCGTAACGTCGGTCTGCCCACGCCCGCCGTCTCGGTCACGCTGACTGCCTTCGAGCAGGTGGCCAGGTCGGTGCCGACCATGGCGATCGTGCAGGGTCTGCGCGATCCGGCGCGGGTACGGAACTCGATGACGGCATTTCTCGTGCGGCACCCGACTGCGACGTTCTTGATGGATCCGGCGATCTGCGGGGATCTCGACCAGCGGGTACTGCCGCAGCTTCCGAAACCGTTGCGTGCGGCCGTGACCCCGCCGGCCGACGTCATCAGCGTGACCGAGTCCCTCGCGCAAGCCGGACTTGATGCAGATGACATCGACTTCGCGTTGCCCACCCACCTGCACTGGGACCATGTCTCAGGCCTGGTCGACCTGCCGTCGATCCCGGTCCGTACCAGTCACGCCGAGTGGAACTGGGCGATGGATGGGCGGCGCGCGCCCCTCGGGGTGGCTCGCCGAGCACTCGAGAACCGCGACGTGAGCTTCTACGAGCTGGACGGTCCGCCGGTGCTGACCTTCGAGCGCAGCCACGATCTCTTCGGCGATGGCTCGGTCGTGCTGGTCGACATGGCCGGTCACACCCCGGGAAGCGTCGGCGTGCTCCTGCATCTCGGCGCCGGCAGGTGGGCGCTCATGGCCGGCGACTCGGTCTGGCACACCCTCCAGGTTCAGACCGTACGACCCACGGCATCCTTCCCTGGCCGCCTCGCCGACGCCGACCGCACGACGGCGTTCCAGACCGTCCAGAGGCTCGCTGCGGTGGGGCCGGAGGTCGTGATCGTCCCGACGCACGACCATGACGCCTCAGCGCGCTACCGGCGTGACGGCCGCTCGGTTGGCACCATGTGACAGAACCAGCAAGGCCCGGAACCGTTGAGGTTCCGGGCCTGGTGGCTCCCGCGGTTGGACTTGAACCAACGACCGTCCGATTAACAGTCGGATGCTCTGCCAGCTGAGCTACGCGGGATCGCATTCGCCCGTCCCGTGGACCGGGTGGGCGACCGGTGAAAACTCTAACAGGTTCCCGGGGGTAGTCCCGACTCATATCTGATCTGCGCGGGAGCGGCGTCGATCACACCGCGCAGCCCCCGCGCGGATGTCACGGTCTACCCCGTCATTGGGCCTGGAATCACCCTCGTTCCGGGCCCAATGACGGGGTAGACCATGACTTTCGGCGGCACCCCCGCCAGCCCCCGCTCACGCGCGACGACCAGTCACCTCACCGCCCCACCATCCCCATCCCGGCCTCGTTGTACCGGTCGCCCTCCACCCCCACGCGCGCGGCCAGTCCGTTCAGGTCGGCCACGTCGTCGGCGGAGAGAGCCACACCCGTGGCGCCCACGTTCTCCGAGACCCGCGCGAGGCGCCGCGTCCCCGGGATCGGCACGATCCACGGCTGCTGCGCCAGCAGCCACGCGAGCGCCACCTGACCCGGCGTCGCGCCCTGGGCCTCCGCGAGGGCGCGCACGTGGTCCACGAGCACCTGGTTCGCGTCGCGGTTGGCGGCAGTGAACCGCGGGATCGACGCCCGCATGTCGTCGCTCGTGAACGACGTCGTCGCGTCGACCGCCCCCGTCAGGAACCCGCGCCCGAGCGGGCTGAACGGCACGAACCCGATGCCGAGCTCGGCGAGCGTGGGCAGCACCTCGGGCTCGGGGTCGCGGGTCCACAGCGAGTACTCGCTCTGCACCGCGGTGACCGGGTGCACAGCGTGCGCGCGCCGGATCGTGGCCGGGCTCGCCTCGGACAGACCGAAGTGCCGCACCTTCCCGGCGTCGACCAGCTCCTTGACCGTGCCGGCCACGTCCTCGATCGGCACGTCGGGGTCCACGCGGTGCTGGTAGAAGAGGTCGATCACGTCAGTGCGCAGGCGGCGCAGGGACGCGTCGGCGACGGCGCGGATGTGCTCGGGCCGGCTGTTCAGGCCCACCGTGGCGCCGTCCTCGATGCGCCAGCCGAACTTGGTGGCGATCACCACCTGGTCGCGCACCGGCTCCAGCGCCTCGCCGACCAGCTCCTCGTTGACGTACGGCCCGTAGACCTCGGCGGTGTCGACGAGGGTGACGCCCCGCTCCACGGCGCCCCGCAGCACGCCGATCATCTCCTCGCGCGTGCCCGGGTTGGGGCCGTAGCCCTCCGACATCCCCATCGCGCCCAGGCCGATCGCGGAGACCTTCAGGCCCTGGCCGAGCGTTCGCTGATGCATCGTCACAGTCTCCTTCGCAGTGGGTTCGCGGACACACGCTAGACCTGCGGCCTGGACCACGGCCCAGGACAAAAGGCCCACGGCACCACGCCAAGGGGGTTCCGCCAGTACCGGCTAAGCCAGGGACTCCCCGCGCCGACCGAGGTGTTGCACCGTAGGACGGACGGCCGTGCCCCGCGGTCGGTGCAGGCGGCGCCAGGGGGCGCCCGGAAGGAGCAGCGATGAGCTGGACCGAGCAGGAGCTGAAGCAGGTCGACGACACCGACGAGCTGCGCGTCTCGTCCTACCGGCCGGACGGGACCCTGCGCCCGTACGTGATCATCTGGACGGCGCGGGTGGGCGACGACGTGTACGTCCGCTCCGCCTACGGCCCGGACAACGGCTGGTTCCGCCGCGCCAAGGCCTCGGGCACCGGCCGGGTCCGCGTGGGCGGCGTCGAGCGCGACGTCCGCTTCGAGGTCCCGGACGACGACGTCCACGCGTCCCTCGACGACGCCTACCGTGCCAAGTACGGCAAGTACGAGAAGCGCATCGTCGACACCGTGGTCGGCCCTGCCGTGGTGGCGACGACGCTGCGCGTGGTCCCGCAGGACTGAGCGCGGCCGCCCCGGGTAAGCCGGGCAAGCACGGTCAGGCCGGCAGCCCCGCCGCGCTGCGCACCCGCGCCTCGGCTGCGTCGACCGCCTCCGCGGTCGCGGGATCCGCGAGGTCGACGTCGCTGCCGCCGATCACCTGGGAGAACAGCTCGCCGTCGACCCGGCGCCGGACCGCCACGCGGGCGGACCGGCCGCCCGGCAGCTTGACCGGTTCCGCCAGGACCACGGACCACTGCACCCGCTCGCGCAGCACCTGGGGCAGCACGGTGCGGCGGCCGTCGAGCGTCAGCGGCGTCGGCTCGTCGCCGTCCACCCAGTGCACGCGGATCACGTTGGAGTCCGTGTCGTAGGTAGCCCGGTCCACGTCGGCCCACTCCCGGTGCACGACGACGGACGGGGCACCCCGCGACTCCGTGTCGCCCTGGCCGGTTGCCGCCTCGGGCGCGGAGATCAGCAGCAGCTCGGCGCGTGTGGCGAACGCCCACGCCTCGCCCGCCGAGGTGACCAGCGCCGCCCGGGCCAGCACCGAGTCGGTGCGGTGCGAGCGGACGGTGCGGCGGACGGCCTTCTGCGGGCGGTGCGCGAACCACGAACGGAACCCCATGGGCCCACGTTAGTGGGGACCGGCGCCCGGGCCGTGCAGCCCGCGGGGCGACGTCGGCAGGTCAGCCCCGCACGCGGGCCGTCGCCCCTTCGGACCCGCTGACGCCGGTCCGGCGCGCAACCGTGCGAAGGTGGCACAGTTCACCCCCTGATAGGTCGGCGGGTACCTCCCGGGTGCCGTAGGTTCTGGCCTCGTGACCTTGACGAACGCCGCGCCGCCCGCCGAACCGACGGACGCGAAGGCCGACGGATCGGCAAGAGAGCGGCGGGAGGCGAAGGCCCGCCGTCGGCGCACCCTGCGGATCTCCCTCGCCGCGACGATCGTCGTGGTCGTGCTGCTCGGCCTGGCCGGGCTCGCCTGGTACCTGGTCTCGGACGTCGAGGACCTCGGCGACCAAAAGGTCGCGGCCGCGCAGCTCCTGGCCAACTCGTCGGAGCGGGTCGCCGACCCGGGGACCCGCGTTGCCCTGTCGGCCGAGATCGCGGAGGCCGACAACCTGCTGGCCGAGCCGTTCCTCACGCGGCTCACCGTCGGCACGTCGGACACCGCCGCGTCCCTCGCCGCGGCCTCTGATGCCGTGCGGGCCTCGATGGTGGACCTCGCCCGCAGCGAGGTCACGTCGGCCCGCGAGAGCTTCGCGGGCGCGGGCAAGCGCGCCGAAAAGATCTACGCCGCCACCGAGGGCAAGGGGGTCGACGACGACGTCCGCTCCCAGCTGCGAGAGGCCCTGGACTCGGGCACCGCGGTCGACGCCGCGGCGGACGCGACCCTCGCCGGGACCGACCTGGCCGACCTGGGTCAGGCCGAGCACGACCTGACCACGACCCGCTCCGTCGTCACCATGGCCACGGAGGCGCTGGTCACCGCACAGGACGCCGTCAGCTGCCCCGCACCCGACCAGGTCTGGGACCCGGACAGCGGGCTCCTGCCGGACGAGGCGCTCGCGCCCATCCCGTGGGCGCCCGACTTCGTCGTGCGGGCAGACGTGCTGGACGGGCTGATCGCGCTGGACGCCGCCTTCCAGGCGGAGTTCGGGCAGCACCTCACGATCAACTCGGCCTACCGCACCTACGCCACGCAGGAGGAGCTGTACGACCCGTCCTCGCCGATCGCCGCCCCGCCGGGCTGCTCCAACCACGGGCTCGGGCTCGCGGTCGACATCGGGGGCGGCGTCGAGACGTTCGACACCGCGCCGTACAACTGGCTCAAGGCCAACGCCGCGACCCACGGCTGGACGCACCCGGCGTTCGCCGAGCCGGACGGGCGCGTGCCGGAGCCGTGGCACTGGCAGTCGACGCTCGCTCGCGCGAACTGACGGGGCCCACCCAGCCGCGCGTGTTTTGACCGTGTTGTCTTTTTCGCCGTGCGAGTGAACCCGGACCGGGTCAAGGTCGGAAGAACGCGGCGCGACCCAGCGCCCGCGCGGTGGAAGGAGATAGACATGCCCGGCTGGCTCATCCTCATCCTGATCGGTGTCGCCCTCGTGATCCTCGGGGTCGCGACCGAGATCGGTCAGTTCCTCATCTGGATCGGCGTGATCGTCCTCGTGGCGAGCCTGATCATCGGCCTGGTCGGTCGCAGGCGCGTCTGACGCACGACGTTCTCCCGCCGGTCCGGCGCCCGCTGCAGGGGCGCCGGGCCGGCGGCTTTCTTACGCAGGCGCGGTCGATGCATGCGGGTTAATGTCGTTGCAAAGTCACAGACAGGGGACCCGTGAGCACTGCGACGCCTTCGTCCGGAACATCGATCAACCGCACCACCCGGCGTCGCACTGCCGTGGCCGTGTGCCTGCTCCTGGCGGTGACGTTCCTGGTGCCGGGGCTGTCCGGGGCGTTCGCCCAGGAGGGCACCGGACGGCTCTCGCTGTTCAAGCGCATCGAGAACCTCGACACCGGTGCGTCCGAGGGCCGTCGTGAGCTCTGGACCATGCACGCGGAGAACGTCGCGACCGGCGAGGTCATCGAGGGGGACGGTCTCAACGGCGTGCAGTCCCTGGAGGTACCGGCCGGCACGTACAAGATCTCGGAGTCCGGCGGCGTGTCCGGCTACCGGTTCGAGGCCTGGAACTGCGGCGGCGCCGACATCGCCGACCCCACCCCGGAGGTCACGGTCACGGCGGGCGGGAACCTCACGTGCACCGTGGAGAACGTGGCGATCAAGCCGGGGCTCACGCTGGTCAAGGAGATCGACGGCGGCACGGCGTCGCCCGAGGACTGGACCCTGCGCGCGCAGGGTCCCGAGTCGATCAGCGGTGCCTCCGGCTCCGAGGCCGTGACGAACCGGCCCCTGCGGATCGGGCAGTACACCCTGTCCGAGGAGGGCGGGCCGGACGGCTACCGCAACGCGGGCTGGACCTGCGACGGCGCGGACCTGACGGGCGACGTCGTCACGCTGGAGCTCGGGCAGGCCGCCACCTGCACGGTGCGCAACGTCGGCTCCCCGAGCGGCGCCCTGCCGACGCTCACCCTGGTCAAGGAGGTCGCCGGCGGACCGGCCGCGGCGACCGACTGGACGCTCACGGCGGACGGGCTCCGGCCGCTGTCCGGGACCACCGGGTCCGACGACGTCACCGCGGCGGCCGTGCTGCCCGGCACGTACACGCTCGGCGAGGACGGGCCCGCCGGCTACACGGGTGCCTGGTCGTGCAGAGGCTCCGCAGCCGGGGACGGTGCGGGCGGGACGGTGCGGGTCGCCGTCGGCGAGGATGTGGTGTGCACCGTGACCAACACGTGGCAGGGCGGGCAGCTCACTCTGGTCAAGCAGCTCGCCGGCACGACCACGGCGCAGGCCGCCGACTGGGAGCTGACCGCCGCCGGTGACGGCGCGACGGTCAGCGGGTCCACCGGGTCCGACGCCGTCACCGCCGCGGCCGTCCCCGCGGGCGACTACACGCTCTCGGAGAGCGGCTGGACCGGCTTCGACGCCGGCGCCTGGCAGTGCGTGGGCGGCGCCCTCACCGGGAGCACGGTCACCGTCGCGACCGGCGCCGACGTGACCTGCACGATCACCAACACGGTGGTGCCGCCCCACCTGACCCTGGTCAAGGTCGTCGACGGCGGCCCGGCCGCCGCGGCGGACTGGACCCTCTCGGCCACCGGCCCGCAGGAGGACGGCAGCCCGGGCACGATCAGCGGTCCCTCGGGCGGCGTCGAGGTCTCGCACGTGACCGTCGGCGAGGGGGACCACGTCCTCGCCGAGGCGGCCGGCCCGGACGGGTACGAGCCGGGCGAGTGGGTGTGCGACGGCGCCTCCGGCCAGTCGGGCGCCACGGTCACCGTCGGCCCGGGCGACGACGCCGTCTGCACCATCACGAACACGTACACGGAGGCGACGCTCACGCTCGTCAAGGAGGTCGAGGGCGGCTCCGCCGACCCCGCCGACTGGACGCTCACCGCCACGGACGACGCCGGCCGGGCGGTCGCCGAGGGGGCCTCCGGCGGTGACGCCGTGACCGACGTGCACGTCCCTGACGGGGCCTACGACCTGGCCGAGAGCGACGGCTGGTCCGGGTACGTCTCCGCGGGCTGGGCCTGCGACGGCGGCACCCTGGCCGGCAGCACGGTGACGCTCGCGCCGGGCGACGACGTCACCTGCACCGTCACGAACACCGCCCAGCTGCCGCACCTCACGCTGGTCAAGGAGCTCGACGCCCGGGGCTACACCGGCGACGCCGGGCCGACCGACTGGACGCTCACCGCGCAGGGCCCGGACGCGTCGCTCTCGGGCGCGACCGGCAGCCCCGAGGTGTCGCACGTCTCGGTCGAGCCGGGCCGGTTCGACCTCGGCGAGACCGGCGGCGAGGACGGCTGGACCGCGCTGGCCTGGGAGTGCGACGGCGCCCGCGTCACGGGCTCCACCGTGGTCGTCGAGCCGGGCGACGACGTGGTCTGCACGGTGACGAACCACTGGCTCGCCGGCGAGCTGACGCTGCACAAGCAGGTCGTCGACGACGTCGTGCCGGTGGACGACTGGGAGCTCACCGCGATCGGCCCCACGCCGCTGTCCGGCCACGACGGCAGCGCCGACGTGACCGACGTGCCCGTCGCCGCCGGCGACTACGACCTCGCGGAGTCCGGCAGCGAGTGGGACTACGAACAGGTCGAGGTCGACTGCGTGGGCGGCGAGATGCTCGACGAGGACACGGTCCGCGTCGAGGACGACGAAGATGTCGAGTGCACCATCGTCAACCAGGTGCTCAACCCGCCGTCGCCGTCGCCGTCACCCTCGCCGTCGCCGAGCGATCCGTCGCCGTCGCCGTCGGTGACCGACCCGTCGCCGTCGCCCTCGGGCTCGACGCCGGGGCCCACCGACTCCGGATCCGCCACGCCGACCCCGGGTGGGTCCGGCGGCCCGGGTGGCGACGGGTCCGGCTCGGACGGCGCAGGCGGCTCGGACGGCTCGGGCACGGACGGCAGCGGCTCGCCCGGTTCGATGGCCGCGACCGGCGCCAACGTGCTGTTCGCGCTGGTGGCGGCGGTGATCGCCGTCGGCGCGGGCCTGGCTCTGCTCTGGTTCCGTCGCCGGCACAGCTGAGGGGTCAGCGGCCGCCCCCGGCGGCGAGCCGCATCAGGTCGGTCGTGAAGTCCACGTCCGCGGCCGACCGGTCGGCCCGGGTCGCGTTGCCCGAGAACTGGTGCTGGTACCCGTCCCACGCGGTGTCGGCGATCTCGCGGCCTGCGCCGCTGCGCAGCAGCAGCGCGAGCTCGGTGGCCGCGCGCGTGATCCGCGTGCCGAGGTCGGGGGAGCCCCAGTCCTCCGGCGTCGCGTACACGGACGTGGGCACGGGCATCGCACGCAGGAAGGCGAAGAGCGGGCGGAGCTGCTCGTCGGGCACCATGGCGTGCCGCGCGCTGCCCCCGGTCGCGGCGAGGATCACGGGCGTGGCCACGAGCAGGTCGTTGTCCAGCACGTCGGCGAACGACTTGAACAGGCCGCTGATCCCGGCCTTGTAGACCGGGGTCGCGGCGATGACGGCGTCCGCCGCGGCGAGTCGCGTGATCGCGCGCTTCAGCTCCTCGCCGGGGAAGCCGGAGACGAGGGCGCGGGCGATGTCGGTCGCGAGCGGGCCGAGGTCGATCACGCTCGCCGTGGCGGGCACCCCGGCGTCCCGGAGCGTGTCGAGGGTCTTCTGCGCGATCCGGTCGGTCAGCAGCCGGGTCGACGACTGCTCGCTGACGCCGGCGCTGACCACCACGAGGTCGAGCGGGGTGGTGCTCATGGGTGACTCCCTTCGAGCAGTGCGGTGCTGAGGTCCCGGAGCGTCTCGAGCTGGCTCCGGTCGAGGGCCCGGGTCATGGCCCGGGCGACGTGGCGCGCGTGCTCGGCGCCGATCCGGTGCTGGAGGGTGGCGCCGTCCGCGGTGAGCCGCAGGCGACAGGCGCGGCCGTCGTCGGGGTCGTCCTCGCGGGCGATCAGCCCGCGCTGCTCCAGGCGGGCGACGAGGCGCGAGACGCCCGCCTGGGTGAGGAGGACGTCGTCGATCAGGTCCTTGATGCGCAGGCCGTCCGGGGCGGCGGACAGGGCGTAGAGCACCCCGTACTCGTTGGGCAGCACGTCCTCCCAGATGTCGGCCGCCTCGAACTCGCGCGCGATGGTGGCCTGGGCCCGGAAGAGCGCCTCCCAGGCCTCGTTCGCGAGCCGCGTGGTGCCGGCCATCGTCAGGCCACCGCCGGGAACCGGGCCTGCACCGAGGCGTCCGTGTCGTGGTAGGGCGAGGGGCCCGACAGGTTGTCGCCGCGGTTCGGGTTGGGCCGGGGCTGGCGCGGCTCGGCGTCGCCGTACTTGGCGGTCACCAGGCTCGCGTGCGTGGGCGCGTCGGGGACGCCGGGCGCGCGGCGCGACTCCGTCTCCTTGCGCAGCACCGGGACCACCTCGGTGCCGAGCAGCTCCACCTGCTCCAGGGCCAGCTCGACGGGCAGGCCCAGGCCGTCCAGGTTGAAGAGCTGGCGCTGGTAGTCGCCGAAGCCCTCCTGGAAGGTCAGGACCTTGTCGATGATCTGCTGCGGGCTGCCGACGGTCAACGGGGTGTCGCGCATGTAGTCCTCCAGCTTCATGCCGCGGAACAGCGCGTAGTTCTCGAAGTACGGGCGGAACGTGTTCACCGCGTCCTGCGACCGCTTCGCGATGAACGCCTGGCCGCCGAGGCCCACGATCGCCTGGTCGGCGCGGCCGTGGCCGTAGTGCTCGAACCGCTGCCGGTAGAAGTCGACGAGCGGCTTGAAGTGGAAGTTCGGCGCCAGCACGTGGTTCGCGAAGTACCCGTTGCCGTAGTACGCGGCCTGCTCGGCGATCTCGGGCGTGCGGATCGAGCCGTGCCAGACGAACGGCGGCACGTCGTCCAGCGGGCGCGGGGTGGCGGTGAAACCCTGCAGCGGGGTGCGGTACTGGCCCTCCCAGTCCACGACGTCCTCGCGCCAGAGCTGGTGCAGCAGGTTGTAGTTCTCCAGGGCGAGCCCGACGCCGTCGCGGATCTTCTTGCCGAACCACGGGTAGACGGGCGCGGTGTTGCCGCGGCCGACCATCAGGTCGAGCCGGCCCTTGGCGAGGTGCTGGAGCATCGCGTAGTCCTCGGCGACCTTCACCGGGTCGTTGGTGGTCATCAGGGTGACCGACGTGCTCAGCACGATGTTCTTCGTCAGCGCGGCGATGTGGCCCAGCAGCGTGGTCGGGGAGGACGGGATGAACGGCGGGTTGTGGTGCTCGCCGATGGCGAAGACGTCCAGGCCCACCTCGTCGGCGCGCTGCGCGATGCGCACGATGTTGCTGATCCGCTCCGCCTCGCTCTGCGTGTATCCGGTGACCGGGTCGGGTGCGATGTCGCCGACGCCGAAGATTCCGAACTGCATGGGTTCGCCTTTCCGAGCGCTGAGTTGCATGACTGGTTATGCATCTCCAACAACATGACCGGTCATGTATTCCCAGCCCCGCCGCACCCGGGGCGCGGAGGGGGTTGCCATCTGAGAAACCGGTTACTAGGATCTGGGAAACCGGTTACCCGTATTCACCCGCTGCGCGCACCACAGCAATGTCCCGCATTCAACGACGAACGTGAGGCAATGAGATGAGACGACCAAGAGCTGTCCAGATCCTCTCGGCGGTGGCCGCGACGGCCCTCGCCGTCGCGATCGGGGTGACCGCACAGTCCGTGCCGGACGCCGCGGCCGCCACCGGCTCGGCCTCCGGGTACGCGACCCAGAACGGCGGCACCACCGGCGGCGCCGGCGGCCAGACCGTCCGGGCCACGACCGGCACGGCGATCCACACGGCGCTGTGCAGCCGGGCCAGCAGCAGCACCCCGATCATCATCGAGGTGTCGGGCACCATCAACCACGGCAACACCAGCAAGGTCTCGGGCGGCAGCTGCAGCACGGCCGACGACGTGATCGAGCTCAAGCAGATCAGCAACGTGACGATCGTCGGCGTCGGCAGTGGTGCCGTCTTCGACCAGATCGGCATCCACATCCGCGAGTCCAGCAACATCATCATCCAGAACGTGACCGTCCAGAACGTGAAGAAGTCGGGCTCGCCGACGTCGAACGGCGGCGACGCGATCGGCATGGAGAGCGGCGTCCGCAACGTCTGGGCCGACCACCTCACGCTGCTGGCCTCGGGCGGCGAGTCGGAGGGCTACGACGGCCTCTTCGACATGAAGAACGACACCAAGTACGTGACCCTGTCATACAGCGTCCTGCGCAACTCGGAGCGCGGCGGGCTCATCGGCTCCAGCGAGAGCGACCTCTCCAACGGGTTCGTCACGTTCCACCACAACCTGTATCAGAACCTCAACTCCCGCACGCCGCTGCTGCGCGGCGGCATCGCCCACATCTACAACAACCACTACGTGGGCCTCGTGGAGTCGGGCATCAACTCGCGGGCCGGCGCCAAGGCGAAGGTGGACAACAACTACTTCGAGGACTCCAAGGACGTGCTCGGCACGTTCTACACCGACCAGGCCGGCTTCTGGCAGGTCGCGGGCAACGTCTTCGACAACGTCACCTGGTCGAGCCCGGGCGAGGACAACAACCCGGCCGGCCCCAACCCGACGTCGAACACCTCCGTGAGCATCCCCTACTCCTATCCGCTGGACGCGGCGAGCTGCGTGCCCGCCGTCGTCGCCGACACCGCGGGGGCGAACACGGGGCTGCAGGTCTCGGACGGGAGCTGCACGCCGACCGACCCCACGGACCCGACCGACCCGACCGATCCGCCGACCGACCCGACCGACCCGCCGACCGAGCCGCCCACCGGCACCAACCTGAGCCTCGGCGCCGGCGCCGACGGCTCCAGCAAGGCGAGCGGCACCAGCTACGGCAACGTGCTCGACGGCAGCACGAGCACCTACTGGTCCCCGGCGAGCTCGACCGGGCGCGTCTCGGTCAAGTGGGGGTCCGCGACCACGGTGTCGTCGATCAACGTCCGTGAGGCGTCCGGCGCCGTCGGGAACATCGGCACGTGGCGCGTGGTGAACAACGACAACGGCGCGGTGCTGGCCACGGGCAGCGGCGCCGGCGTCATCAGCTTCGCGTCCACCTCGCTGAGCAAGATCAACTTCGAGATCACCGCGTCGTCGGCCACGCCGCGGATCGCGGAGCTGGAGACGTACGCGGGTACGCCCTCCGGCGGGGAGGACCCGGGCGGCGAGGACCCGGGCGAGGAGCCCGGTGAGGAGCCGACGGCGGACGCGCTCTACGTGGCGCCCGGCGGCAGCTCCGGTGCCTCGGGGACCGAGTCCGACCCGACGACGCTGGCCTCCGCGATCGGCCGGATCGCGGCCGGCGGCACCATCTACGCGCGGGGCGGCACCTACAACCTGTCGCAGACGGTCGACATCCCGCCGGGCAACAGCGGCACCTCGGGCAACCGCACCGAGCTGTTCGCCTACCCGGGCGAGACCCCGGTGCTGAACTTCTCGGCGCAGAGCGAGGACCCCGCCAACCGGGGCATCGCGATCGGCGGCGACTGGTGGCACCTGCGCGGCATCGTCGTCGAGCACGCCGGCGACAACGGGATCATGCTCGGCGGCGACAACAACGTGATCGAGCGGGTGGTGACCCGGTTCAACCGCGACTCGGGCCTCCAGATCTCCCGGTACACCGCCGGCGCGCCGAGCAGCGAGTGGCCGTCGAACAACCTCGTGGTGTCCTCGGAGTCGCACGACAACGCCGACTCCGACGGCGAGGACGCCGACGGGTTCGCGCCCAAGCTCACCGTGGGCTCGGGCAACGTCTTCCGGTACACCGTGTCCCACAACAACATCGACGACGGCTGGGACCTGTACACCAAGGACGACACCGGACCCATCGGGGCGGTGACCATCGAGGACTCGCTCTCGTACGAGAACGGCACCCTGTCCGACGGCTCGCAGGCCGGCAACGGTGACCGCAACGGCTACAAGCTGGGCGGCGAGGACATCTCGGTCAACCACGTCGTGCGGCGCAACATCGCGTTCGACAACGGCAAGCACGGCTTCGGCTACAACCGGAACCTGGGCTCGCTGACGGTCTCGAACAACCTGAGCATCGGCAGCGCGGAGCGGAACTTCAACTTCGACGGCGGCTCGTCGACGTTCCGCGACAACACGTCGTGCAACAGCGGGTCGAACGACCGCATCATCGGCACCGACGCGGGCGGCAACCAGTGGTGGTCCGGCTCGAACGGGTCCCGGTGCGCGCAGTACTCCGGCGCGCTGAACTGGTCGTTCGCCTCGGACGGGCGCCTGGTCGTGACGATCGGGGGGACCACCGTCAACCTGTGACCGCCCCGGTCCGAGGGGTCGGTGCCTGAGACGAACGCCCTGGGGAGTGCGGTGATACCTCCCCAGGGCGTTCCTCGTTGCCGCGGGCGGGTACGGCTCAGTTCAACAGGGAGAGCAGGACCGTCGCGGCGCCGTCGTCGTCGATCGAACCCGTGCTGTACGACGCGGCCGCGAGGACGAACGGCGGGGCGTGTCCCATGGCGACGTCGTAGGCGGCCCACCGGAACATCTCGACGTCGTTCTCGCCGTCGCCGATCGCGACCGTGCGGCTCGCCTCGACGCCGAGCTCCATGCGCACCTTTGCCAGCGCAGAGGCCTTGGAGATGCCGGGCGGGGTGACGTCGACCCAGTCGGACCGGGTGGCGATCGCCGTCAGGCCGCGCGCGACCAGCGCGGGCACCATCCGGTCGGCACCGGGTCCGTGCAGGACGATCCGGGGCGTCGGGTTGACCAGGAACTCGCCGATCGGCGCCTGGTGCTGGGCGCCGTTGAGCTCGTGGGCGGGGAACGGGGCGCTGACCCGCCAGCCCTCGCCGACGATCTCGGCGGCGACCCGGACGGCGGGCGCCTCCTTGAGCGCGACGTCGATCACCAGGACGGCGTCGACGGTGTGCTCCTCGACCACCTGATAGTGCTCGCCGACCAGGTGCGCGGTCACCGCGCCGTTGCTGGAGACGATCCACACGTCCGTGAGCCCGAGCTGCAGCGCGGCGGAGACCGCGCCCAGCACGGAGCGCCCGGTGGCCAGGACGACGTGATGGCCGGCCCCGAGGACCTCGCCCATCGCGTGGCGAACGGCCGACGTCGGCGGGTGTCCCGTGCGCAGGAGCGTCCCGTCGATGTCGCACGCGATCATCAGCCGGGTGGCGAAGCTCGCGTCCGGCGCCGCGCTCGGGGGCTCGGTCGTCATGTTCTGGAGATTATTGGTGCTCTCCGGCCCAGGTGGGGCGGACACGGCGAGATGCTCGGCGATCAGGCTGGAAATTCCCCCAGGTTCGGAAGACGCGCCTTGTCCGTTACGGGCTACAGGCCGGTCTGGTCGACGCCGTATGTCGCTTGCTCCACGGTGAACTGGTCGCCGTACTTGGAGGAAAGCTGATCGATGAGGCCCTGTCGGCTGAACGAGTCGTAGTCCAGGTAGTCCTGTGCAGCCTTGGCGGCCTGCTCGTTCCAATCGACGTCCAGCGAGTCGACGGCGAACTCTGCGTCCTTCACGGGGAAGGCTTCGCCGTACTCGCTGGACAGCTGGTCGATCAGGCCCTGCCGTGAGAAGGCCTGGTAGTCGAGGTAGTCCTGCGCCGACGCAATGGCTTGCTGCTGGGACTCGGTGAGTTCGGGCTCGGTCTTTTCCTTCTTGGTGGGCTCCTCGGCCTTCTTCTCGGCCTTGTCCGCGGACGCCTTCGGCGTCGACGCCGGGGCGGAGGAGGGGACGCGAAGGTGACGCGCTATCCAAGCAGCGACAGCAGGGCGCTCGCGGCACCCTCGTCGTCGATCGACCCAGTGCGGTGTCTCGCAGCCGCCAGCACGAACGGCGAGGCGTGCCCCATGGCGACGTCGTGAGCGGCCCACCGGAACATCTCGATGTCGTTCTCACCGTCGCCGATCGCGGCAGTGCGGTCCGTGTCGACGCCGAGCTCGATGCGGACCTTCTCCAGCGCAGAAGCCTTGGAGATCTGGGGCGCTGTGACGTCGACCCAGTCGAGCCGCGTTGCGATGGCGGTCAGACTCCGGGCGAGCAGCGTGGGAACCAGGCGGTAGGCGTCTGGCCCGTGCAAGGCGATCCTGGGCGTCGAGCTGGTCCGGAACTCCGCGATCGTGGCCAGACGCTGGGCGCCGTTGAGCTCGTGGCTGGGGAAGGGCGCTGACACACGCCAACCGGCGCCGACGATCTCGCCGGCGATGCGGACGGCCGGGGCCTCTTTCAGCGCGACGTCGATCACGGCCGTGGCGTCCACCGTCTGCTGCTCGACGACCCGGTAGTGGTCGCCGAGCAGGTGCGCTGTCACCGCGCCGTTGCTCGCCACGATCCATACGTCGCGCAGACCGAGCTGCAGGGCGGCCGTGACCGCGCCCGTCAAGGACCGGCCGGTGGCGAGGGCGACGTGGTGGCCGGCCCGGAGGACCTCGCGGGTCGCGTGCTGCACGGCGGCCGTCGGTCGTTGCCCGGTGCGAAGAAGCGTCCCGTCGATGTCGCACGCGACGAGGAGCGGCGCGGTGGGCTCGGTGTTCGCTCTGGTCGGCTGCGCCGTCGCGGGGGTCATGCCGTGGACGATATTGACGTGCAACCCGTCCCGCGAGGAATATTCTCAATTATTCTCGGTCAGCGATCTGCCGGCCCATCCGCGCTAGTGCGTTGCGTGCTTTGTCCTCGTAGACCGCGTCGAGCGCCATGGCTTCGAACACCTTTGTGTACTGCTCGATCTCCTGGGGCTGGGCCAGGTTGAGCTGTGCGGATACCGTTTCGACGACGACCAGGTGATCGTCGTAGACCCAGAAGGCATGCTGCGGTACGACCGTGTAGGGCCGATCGAAGGGGATCACGCCGATCCGGACGTTGGGCAGCATGGCCAGGTTGATGAGGCGGTCGATCTGGCCGCGCATCGCGGTCGGCGGGCTGACGTAGTTCAGAAGTGCCGCCTCGGTCAGGACCAGGCGGAACTTCTTCGAGGTGTCGTAGAGGATGTTCTGCCGCTGCATCCGGGCGGCGACCACCTGGTCGACCTCCTCTCGGGAGGCTGGTCCGTTGCCGGCCCGCTCGATGATGCCCCGTGCGTATTCGGGCGTCTGCAGGAGGCCGGGCACGATCGTGGGCTGGAAGCCACGGAAGATCCGGATGTCCTGCTCCTGGCGTCCCATCGCGGTCTGTTCGGCGGCGAGGCCTGTCCGCATCACCCGCCGCCACTCGCGATGGCGGGTCTGGAGCGTATGCAGGTCTGCGAGCAGTGCGTCGGTCGCGCGGTCATCTCCGGTAGCGCGACACCAGGAGCGCACGTCGTCGTCAGTGGGCGTCTGCCGGCCGTTCTCGATCTTGGAGACCTTCGGCTGGTTCCACGACAACGAGGCGGCGAGCTGCTGGCCGGTCAGGCCGGCAGCCCGCCGCAGGTCCCGGAGGCGCGCGCCCAGCTCGTTGCGGGCGGCCCGGATATCAGGGTTGGTCGAGGTGTTCCGCGGCAAAGTCGTCTCTCGTGGTGGCGCGGTGCCACGCGGCATCACGCCGGTAGTTGAGGTCGACCAGGGTCGTCGGGTCCTCGATGGGCTCGGCGTCGAGGGCGACGCCGTCGTCGAAGCGCATCCTGGCAGCGGTGCGGGAGTCGAACAGCCAGTAGTCGAACCCCGGGAGTCCGGCTGCGTCGTGCCGGGCGAGATACCGGATGTCTTCACCAGCCTCATTGTTGAACGCCGCGGTCCACAGCCCGAACCTGTTGTAGTCCGACAGCGGCAACGACACGACCCGCACGCGCCGGATGACCCGGCCCCCACGAGTCCGGGATCGCACGGTGCTCAGCCAGCCCTCCAGCCAGGCCATGTCGGTGGTCCCTGTCGCCAGGTACCGGGCCATGGGCTCGCGCAGGTTCGGGGAGTTGTACCGGTCGAGGGTCTCAAGGCGGTAGGCGGTGTGCTCGAACTCGGCGAAGAGCTTGCCGACGTCGGGCGCCGACGGGTCCTGGGAAGTCAGGGTCGGCCCTCCTGCTCCTTGTGCGCGATGTACATCTCCAGGATCTCGTACGGCACCTCGACGATGTCCTCGTGGCCGGGGATCTTGCCAACGTCGGCCAGCGCGGCACCGTCGGTGACCTTCCAGCCCTGCACCAGGAACGTCTTGCGGTCGGTGCGGTCCGTGGCGAACAGCGTGGGGGAGTTGACGTCGGGCGACTCGGGGTCCTTGCCGATGAAGCGTGCGCGCATAATGGGCTCCCATGCTCGAATATCCGGCGAACCTTGTCGGACCATGGTCGGCCGTACGGCGAGGCGCCGTCAACTAGCGGTGACTCTGTCCTTGCGCGAGGTCCGGGGCTTCGTGATCTCGTTGCCCTCTCCGTCGCGCAGCACCTTCCTGCCGTCCTGGTACAGGCCCACCAGGCCGAGCAACCCGAAGAACGCGGCGGGCAGCCACAGGAGGAGCCACCAACCACCCTGCACGGCCCACCAGCCAAAGGCGACGGCGAGGGCGAGGAAGAAGATCGCCAGGCCCACTCCGAACGGATCGCGTTTTGCCCGGCTCGCCTTGTCGGTCGACGCCGCAAGCCGCCGAACCCTGGTGTCGATCGACTCCTGCAGGACCGCCCGCATGGTCGACTCCTCGTGCAGGTTGGCGAGGATCCGCTGGTCCTGCTCGACCTCGTCGCGCACGTGGGTGCTCCGCGCCCGCTTCAGCCAGAGAGCAACCACTCCGAGCAGCGAGGTCGCCGCCGTTCCGACGAATTCCCAGGGTATTGATGACGCTGCTTCGGTCTCCACGGTCAGAAAGTATGACCGCAGTTTCACTCCTCCAGGTACATCGCACCCGCAGTGCCCCGTACAGGACTTGAACCTGTGACCGAGAGATTACGGAAACCTCCGTCGTTCGATATGCGCTGGGTCTCGATGTTTGCCGATCGTTGCAGCGAGGCGGACCGCGCGGGTGCTGTAGGTATGCGTACGTGCTCACTGTTTGCTGGTCATTCCGTGGGGTTTTCGCTGGGCTCGCAGGGGCGCAGGTCGCTCCAGTGTTCGTACACATGTTCGATGGTGCCGGGTACCCTCCACATAGGTTCCGTATACCGCGCACCGTTCAGTGCGGCGGCCCGCTGACCTGTACGGGGACTGGGTAGTGTCACGCATGTGAGGGAACTTGAGTCAGCGATCGGAGTGTGGTGGGTCGAGACAGACCCTGGTCATCGGGTGCCTGGCTACATCGAGCTAGCTCCTGACGAGCCGAGCTTTCCTTGGCGGCTCACTATCGACGGCCAGCTCTATCCGAAATTGCCACTCGGAGTGGACCAGACGGTCACGATCTTCGGTGACACGCCCGCAGGTGAGTTCACGCTGGAGCATGCGTCGCGTCGCAGTTGGTTGTCCCGTGATTCCGGCGAGCGAGTGATGCAGCAATGGCGCGGATTTCGGTTGCTTGATGGCGGTCACCTTGAGTCCGGGGCAGTCTTGAACTGGGCGGCGTTTCGCTTGCCCCATCTTTGGAACTGGTTCGGGCCCACAAGTCTCAATAAGCACTCAACGAACTTACTCGAACCGGCAGCGGATTCCGCTGAGGACACCGAGTGGTTTGATGCGGAGCTTGTCGACGGGATGAAGCTCAGCCTGGGGCGAGTTAAGGCGACCTCGTTCGAAGCTGCTGGACGTCGTTCTACCACTCACTGGATCGGAACATATAGCGTCACGTCGAAAGTCGGATTCACTAAAGAGCAACTTCATACCGTTTGCGATGGGATGGCGAAACTTCATTCGTTGGTCACGTCTATTCCAATCG
>NZ_JBHWZO010000009.1:0-49126 GCF_042728455.1 Promicromonospora sp. NPDC060204 | reverse complement strand
CGCGGGGGGCGCGCGCTCCGCCGCAACCTCCGGGGCTGGCTCTTCCTCGCCCCGGCCATCGCGCTCGTCGGCCTCTTCACCATCACCCCGTTCGCGCAGGCCATCCTCCTCAGCTTCCAGTCCTGGGACGGCGTCAGCCCCGACACCCCCTGGGTGGGACTGGCCAACTACGAGTTCGTCGCCTCCGACCCGATCTTCTGGGCCTCGATGCGCAACGTGCTCTACTTCGGCGTCGTCGGCTTCTTCGCCGGCAACGGGATCGCGCTGGGGATGGCGCTGGCGGTCAACAGCATCACGCGTGGACGGACCATCTTCCGCACCGTGTTCTACCTGCCGGGTGTGCTCTCGGTGGTGGTCGTGGGCCTGCTCTTCTCGTTCATCCTCGCTCCCGGGTCCGGCGTGCTGAACCGGCTGCTCGACCTCGCCGGCCTCGGCGCGCTGGAGCAGAACTGGCTCGGCGAGCCGTCGGTCGCGCTGCCCGCCGTGGCAGCCGTGTTCGTGTGGTTCCACTGGGGCTTCGGCTTCCTGCTGTTCCTCGCCGGCCTCCAGGACGTGCCCAGGGAGCTCTACGAGGCCGCGGAGCTGGACGGTGCGAACCGCTGGGCACGGTTCCGCTACGTCACGTGGCCCCAGCTCGCGCCGGTGACCTCCATCGTCAGCCTGTTGACGCTGCTGGCCGCGCTGCAGATCTTCGGCACCGTGCAGGTGCTCACCGACGGCGGGCCGGGCTATCACACCATGGTCCCCACCTTGGCCATCTACAACGAGGCGTTCGTGAACTGGCGGTACGGCAGCGCCGCGGCGATGTCGGTCATCTTCGGTGGTGCGCTCGTGCTGCTGTCGGTCGTCCAGCTCGCCGTCACCGGACGGAGGTCGCGCGCATGACCACGACGAAGGACACCAGGACGCCCTCCGGGGCGCGCCAGGGGAGCGCGGAGGAGGTCGGCACGCCGGACCGCCGTCGGCGCCCGGTGCGGCTGGACCGCGTCGGCCTGTACGGGCTGCTCGGCATCGCAGCCGTGACCGCCCTGTTCCCGCTGTTCTGGATGCTGTCCGGATCGCTGCAGACCCTGCCGGAGCTGCTCGCCAACGAGAGTTTCCTACCTACCGACCCGCAGTGGGGCAACTACGTCACGGCGTGGGTCCAGGGGGACCTCGGCACCTACCTGCGCAACAGCGTGATCTACACCGCCTGCGCGGTGGTGGGCATCCTGCTGGTCTCGAGCCTGGCGGGGTATGCCCTGGCCCGGCTCGACTTCGCGGGGAAGGGTGCCTTCACCGTCGTGCTTCTCGCCGTCATGATCATCCCGGCCCCGGCGATGTTCCTCGCGCAGTACAAGCTGCTCATCTCGCTCGGCCTGACGAACAGCCCGGTCGGCTACGTCCTTGTCCTCATCACCTCGGGCATACCGATGTCGACGCTCATCATGCGGAGCTTCTTCGCCGGTCAGCCGAAGGATCTCGAGGAGGCCGCAGCGCTCGACGGCGCCGGCCCGCTCACGATCTTCGCAAGGATCATCCTGCCCCTCGCACGACCGGGGCTCGCGGCCGTCGCGGTGATCCAAGGGCTGGCCGCATGGAACGAGTACCTCATGGCGCTCGTCATCTTCGACGACAACGCGCTCATGCCGGTACAGCGCGGGCTCACGGCGTTCACCTCGGCCGAGACGCCGCAGCAGCAGGTCCTCCTCGCGGCCACCGCCATCTCGATAGTGCCCGTCGTCATCTTTTACCTGATGGCGCAGCGGCACATCGTGCAGGGCATCGGCGCGGGAGCCATCAAGTGACGCCCGGCACAGCCCTGATGGTCATCTCGCCTCGTTCGCCGAGGCCAAGAGCGCTTTGATGATGCTGGCGCTGCCGTCGACCAGGATCTCGCCCTCCCGTGGTCCGTGAGGTCGCGGATGACCTGGTGGGCGGGTGCGTTGACGGTCGGCGGTACGGGCCATTTTCTGGAGGGTCATGTGGCCGCGCCTGGCAGAGGCCTGCTCGAGCGGCCGGCCACCGCGGCAGGCTGCGGCAGGTGCCCAGCTGTCAGCGAACGCAGTGCGGCCGCCGCGCCTTGCTCGTCGATGGTGCCCGTGACGCTGGTGGCAACGGCCTTTACCTGCTCGTCGGCCTGGCCCATGGCGACGCCGTGAGCGGCCCAGGCGAGCATCTCTGCGTCGTTCAGCCCGTCACCTATCGCGACCGTGTAGTCCGACGGCACGGCGAGGCGGGCGCGAACGAGCTCCAGGGCGGATGCCTTGGATGTTCCGTGCGGAGTCACGTTGATCCAGCGGGCTCCTTCAGGCGTCGCGCTCACGCCCAGACGGCGCAGGGGCTCGATCAAGGAAACCGCGCTGGGGCCGTTGACCACGACGCGAGTGGTGGGGGAGGCCCAGAGCTCCTCAAGCCGCTCGACCATCCGCTGGTGCCCATTGAGAAGTCCGTGGGCAAACCACTTGTTGACGAGCCAACCCCGTCCGAAGTCCTCAGCTCCGATCCGTACCTCGCGGAGGCGAGCGCTGGCCAGCAATGCCACCGAGCGAGCGTGGAACGTGCGTCGCTCATGCAGTGAGTACCCGTCGAGCGCGGTGTTCTCGAGGCGCGCGGTCACGGCCCCGTTGGACGCGACGATCCACTCGTCCGTCAGCCCGAGACTCTTGGCCACTGCCATGGCACTGGTCAACGTTCTGCCGGTGGCCAGAACGACGTGATGCCCGGAACCGCGGACCCGCTCGACTGCTTCGATCGTGGCTGGTGGGACATCCACGCCGCTGCTCACCAGGGTGCCGTCGATGTCCAGCGCGACCAGGTACCGCGGCGCGCCGATCCGTGACGGCAGGCCGTGCGTATTGCGCCTGAGGCCGGTTCGGAGATCAGCCGAGGGCCTCTCCGAACTGCTACAGATGGGCGCTCCCGGTTGTTCACGTGCAGATAGCTGGCTCGGCCATGCGTCGTTGAGCCGAATTAGCAGGATATAACGGGGCATACGGTGGCAGCGTGTCCGCAGGGAGTGCCCGTGCAGGAGCTGCACCGCGATCATGGTCTTGCCGGCCCGGAATGTCAGGATCGATAGTGTGCACCGGGGACTGAGCCTCCACGGGCCGGCGTCAGCACTGACGGCGTCGAACACCGCACCGTCCTGGTCGAGAGGTCCTGTCATGGCGTGGAGCACTCGAGAGCTCGCCGAGCTGGCCGGCACCACGGTGAAGTCCGTGCGGTTCTACCACGAGCGAGGCTTGCTCGAAGAGCCCGACCGACTTCCCAACGGTTACAAGCAGTACGAGGTCCGTCACCTCGTCAGCCTGCTCAGGATCCGTCGGCTCACGGAGCTGGGAGTCCCTCTCGCGGACATCGACACGGTCCGCGCGGGCGACACCGGCGCATCAGCGGCACTTCGCGAGCTCGACGCGGAACTCGCGTCGAGCATCGAACGTCAGGTGGAGGCTCGCTCCGCCATCGCGGCGATCCTGGACAACGGCGGTCCGGCCGACGTCCCACGGGGCTTCGAGGCCGTCGCACCCAGGCTTTCTCACGCCGACAGCTCGCTGGTCCACGTCTACGGTCAGCTCTACAGCCAGGCCGCCATGATCGACGTCCGGCGCATGGTCGAGGACGAGCCGGCCGGCGGGGCCGACGAGTTCGATTCCCTGCCTGATGACGCGGACGAGGCGACGCGACAGCGGATCGCGGCGCAACTAGCCCCGTACATCGTGCGGCAGCTGCGGCGCTATCCCCGCCTGACCGAATCGGGAGAACACCTGTCGAAGGGCGAGCTGGTTGCCCGGCAGACGCTTTCTGAAGCTCTTGCGGAGCTGTACAACTCGGCCCAGATCGACGTCCTCATGCGAGCGGGCCGTGCTGCGCAGGCGCAGCCAGGTCCGGAAGGCAACGTGAGAACCAGACCACGTCCCGGTCCCACCGGGTCCTTGACCCTGCCCTAACGGCATGGCGTGAAGTATCGCTCGGCCGTCGAGAGCCGACGGGCGTGCCTTTCACTTCATGGAGCACAGATATGCGACTCTTCCGGAGCGCTCTTCAAACCGTTCAGGCACATCGCCGCGCGTACCTGGTCCTGAACGCTGTCTTGTACGGCTCGGTCCTCGCCGGCTTCGGGGTCGGTCTGATCTTCCCCGGTCTGACCGCCGCGCAGATGGAGTCTTTCGAGCGTGAAGGTACTGGCGACCTGGTGAGGTCGCTGCTCGAGAACCCCTGGCTGTTCGCCCTCGCGATCCTGGCCAACAACGCCCTGCGAGCCGCCCTGCTCAACCTCGTCCTGCCGTCGCTCGTCGTGCCGTTCGCGGGGATCGTCTGGTACGCCTACACCCTGTTCCCCGTCGGCCTGCTCCTCGCACCGGTCGACCGGGACGGCTGGCTCACCCTCATCCCACACTCCCTCACCGTGGTCATGGAGATCCAGGCTTACGTGCTCCTCTCGCTCGGCGCCTACCTCTTGGGCAGGGCCTGGATCCGACCGCAGTCGGTCGGCGCCGAGAACCGTCGGCAGGCCTACGTGGGAGGGCTGCGCCAGCTCGGTGTACTGAGCCTTCCGGCGCTCGCGCTGCTCGTGGTCTTCGCGCTCTACGAGGCATTCTCGGTGATCTACCTGGTGCCCTTGCTCACCGGGGGCTGATGAGCCCTCTTCGTCGACCTGGGCGACGGGCCGGACCGGCGTCAGGCGTCGCATTCGTCCGGTTGCCTCGCGGGCCCGAGCGAGTGGGGCACACCTGTTGTTGAATCCGAGTAACGTCTATTCGGAAACGGTGGCCGCGATGAACGGTCTGAGCCTGGGGATCCCCGGGGTGGTGGGGGTCAGACCAGGAACGCACTTCTGTGCGCTCTACTCAGGCCCGGACGAGCGCGACCGGCTGTTGTTCTCCTTCCTGGAGGAGGGGTTGCGACACGGTGACAAGTGTCTGTGCCTGATCGACGACGTCGAGCCGGAGCGGGTCCGCGACCGGGCCTTGCGACCGGCGGGCCCGGAGCGCTCGCCCCGGTCGGCTCAGCTCGACGTCGAACGGGCGTCGGACACCTACCTCCGCTCGGGGGCGTTCAGCATCGACGACATGATGAGCTTTCTCCTCGAGCGGATGGACGCGGCCGTCGGCGACGACTTCGACCTCCTGCGTGCCGCCGGCGAGATGTCGTGGGTGCTGCCGGGTCCCCCGGGCTGGGAAGACCTGTTCCGCTATGAGTCGGCCGTCAACCAGGCCGTCGTGCAGATGCCCGCCATCCTCATCTGCCTCTACGACCTGCAGAAGTTCGGGGCCGACATGCTCGTCGAGGTGCTGCACACCCACCCGCGGGTCCTGCTGGACCGCACCGTGATCGACAACCCGCACTACGTGGACCCGACGGAGTACGCCCCGCCCGCCGAGCTCACCTCGGGATCGCCGTATCCGCTGGTCAAGGCAGGTGCGGGTCGCGAAGAGGTAACGGACGAGTGGGCGTCCCTGACCGACGCGGAGCTGCGGATCGCCTCCGGCGTCGCCCAGGGGCTGACCAACCGCGAGATCGCGGAGGAGCTGTACCTGTCCCCGCACACCGTGGATGCCCACCTCAAGCACGTCTACCTCAAGCTCGACATCCATACGCGCGTCGAGCTGACCGTGCTCGCCCTGCAGCACCACGGCGCAACGGGCTAGCCCGGGCCCGGTCCCTCGATTACCCCGTTCACGGGATGTGGGTGACGTGCACGCCCGAGCAGCATGGCCGGTGGAACGTACCTCCGGCGAATGGACCAGTCATGGGCAGGGCAGTCGGTATCGACCTGGGAACGACCAACTCGGTGATCGCGGCGATGGAGGGTGGACAGCCGCAGGTCATCCCCAACACGGAGGGCAACCGGACGACGCCGTCGGTGGTCGCCTTCCTGGAGAACGGCGAGCGGCTGGTCGGTCAGATGGCCCGACGCCAGGCGATCCTGAATCCGAAGGGCACGATCTACTCGGCGAAGCGGTTCATCGGCCGCAAGTTCGACGAGGTCAGCAGCGAGCTGAACGCCGTCTCGTTCGACGTGGTCGCCGATCCGGACGGCGCGGCGCGCTTCCGGGTCAACGGAAAGCTCTACGCCCCGGAGGAGATCTCGGCGCAGGTGCTCCGCAAGCTGGTCGACGACGCCGGGAAGTTCCTCGGCGAACGGGTCACCGAAGCGGTCATCACCGTCCCCGCGCACTTCAGCGACGCGCAGCGGCAGGCCACCAAGGACGCCGGCAGGATCGCCGGGCTCGAGGTGCTCCGGATCATCAACGAGCCGACGGCGGCGGCCCTGGCCTACGGGATGGACAAGCTCGAGAACGAGACCGTGCTGGTCTTCGACCTCGGCGGCGGCACGTTCGACGTGAGCATCCTGACGGTCGGGGAGGGGGTGGTCGAGGTCCGGTCGACGGCGGGGGACAGCCACCTGGGCGGCGACGACTTCGACCGCCGCATCGTCGACCACCTGGCCGAGGAGTTCAAGAAGTCCAACGGCATCGACCTCCGTGACGACCCCCAGGCCCTGCAGCGGCTGTTCGAGGCTGCCGAGAAGGCCAAGGTGGAGCTCTCGGCGGTGTCACAGACCGCCGTCAACCTGCCCTTCGTCACTGCTGATGCCTCGGGCCCCAAACACCTCAACGTCAACCTGATGAGATCGACGTTCGAGCAGCTCACCGACGACCTCGTCGAGCGCTGCCTCGGTCCGGTCAAGCAGGCCATGAAGGACGCCAAGGTGACCGCGGACGACATCGACGAGGTCATCCTCGTGGGCGGCTCGACGCGGATCCCGGCCGTGCAGGCGCTGGTACGCCGCCTGACCGGTGGCAAGGAACCCAACATGACCGTCAACCCGGACGAGGTCGTCGCCATCGGCGCGGCCGTCCAGGCCGCGATCATCAAGGGCGACGTCAAGGACGTCCTGCTGCTCGACGTCACGCCCCTGTCGCTGGGTCTCGAGACGATGGGCGGGGTGATGACCACGGTCATCGAACGCAACACGACCATCCCGGCCCGCCGCACCGAGATCTTCAGCACGGCGGAGGACAACCAGCCGGCTGTCGACGTCGTCGTCCTCCAGGGCGAACGGGAGCGAGCTGCCGACAACCGCGTGCTCGCCCGGTTCCGGCTGGAGAAGATCCGGCCCGCGCCCCGCGGCGTGCCCCAGATCGAGGTGACCTTCGACATCGACGCCAACGGCATCCTGCACGTCTCGGCGCGCGACAAGGACACCGGCGCCGAACAGCAGGTGACCATCAGCGAGACCTCGACGCTGAGCCAGGAGGAGGTCGACCGGATGATCAAGGACGCCGAGTCCCACCGTGGCGAGGACGCGGCGCTGCGCGAACGGGTCGACGCCCGGAACGAGCTCGACTCCGTGGCCTACCAGGTCGGCAAGGTGCTCGAGGAGGCCGGCACGTCCGTGCCCGAGCACGACCGTGCGCGTGCCGAGATGCTCGTCGGGGAGGCCCGGCAGGCTGTCGAGGGCGACGAGCCTGTCGACCGCCTCCGCGCACTCACCGGGGAGCTCCACCAGCTGAACCAGGCGCTCGGTGCCGCCACCCGCGGTGCCGGGTCGTCGACGGCCGGATCGTCGACGGCCGGGCCGGCGAGCGCCTCCGGTGGTGGGTCGTCCGGTGATGACGACGACGTCATCGACGCCGAGTTCACGTCCCACTGACCGCCATGTCCGAACACGAGGCACCCACGACAGCGGCTCCGGGGGACGAGCCAGGGGAGGACACGACTCCGGCGGACGAGGCACCGGAGCGCGAGGACGAGCGTGTGTCCGAGCCTGTCGACCAGGCTGGCCGGATCGCGGAGCTCGAGGACGCGTGGCGGCGCACGGCGGCCGAGCTGGACAACTTCCGCAAGCGGTGCGCCCGCGACGTGGTCAGCGCCCGCGAGCAGGAGCGGGCGGCCGTGGCGAGTCGATGGCTGCCGGTCCTGGACAACCTGGAGCGGGCGCTCGAGCACGCGTCGTCCGACCCGGACCCCGTGGTCGAAGGCGTCCGGGCCGTGCTCGCACAGGCGGTCGGCGTCCTGGCCGACCTCGGCTACCCGCGGCGTGACGACGCCGGCCGGGCCTTCGACCCGGCCGTGCACGAGGCGGTCAGCACCGTGTCGGGTGAGGGACTGGTGCCCGGCACGGTCGCTCAGGTCGTGCGTCCCGGCTACGGCTCCGACGACAAGATCCTGCGGCCGGCCGCGGTCGTCGTGGCCACCAGGGCCTCCTGATGGCCAGGGACTTCTACGAGGTCCTCGGTGTCGGCCGCGAGGCCGACGCGGCCGAGATCCAGCGTGCCTACCGCAGGCTGGCGCGCCAGAACCACCCGGACGTCAACAAGAGCTCCGACGCCGAGGAGCGGTTCAAGGAGATCGCCGAGGCCTACGACGTGTTGTCGGATCCCGAGCTGCGTCGCCGTTACGACGCCTTCGGCGACGACTTCCGACGCGTTCCCCCCGACACGGATCCAGCCGCCTGGCGCCGGGCCCGGACCTACGCCGATGCCGGCGCGGGCACGGGCGCGCGCGACCGACGGTCGTCGGGGGCCGGATTCGGATCGGGAGGCTTCGGGGACGACGTCGACATCGAGGACCTGCTCGGCGGAATCTTCGGCGGCGGGCGGCGCGGGGGACCGGGTTGGGACGCCTGGGGACCGGGCCCGGTCGCGGGTTCCGACCACGAGGCCGAGGTCGAGATATCGGTCGAGGAGGCCTACCACGGCACCGAGCGCAGCGTCGCGATCAGCGGCACCTCAGGCCCTCGCACGCTCGACGTCAGCATCCCGGCGGGTGTGGTCGACGGCCAGCGTATCCGGCTGCGCGGCCAGGGCGGGCCGGGCAGCGGATCGGCCGCGGCCGGGGACCTGTACCTGGTGGTTCGGATCGCCGACCACCCGCGCTACCGGGTCGAGGGTCGCGATCTCCACACCCTCGTCCCCGTCGCGCCGTGGGAGGCGGCGCTGGGCGCCTCGGTCTCCGTCGACACCCCTGGCGGCGCCGCCACGGTGAAGGTCCCGGCCGGCTCGTCCAGCCACCGTCGGTTGCGGCTCAAGGGCCGCGGGCTCCCGCACCGACGAGGCAAGCCGGGCGACCTCTACGCCGAGCTGCAGATCCGGGTTCCCGACGCTCTCACCGACGACGAGCGACGGCTCTTCGAGGAGCTCGCGAAGGTGTCCGGCTTCGACCCGAGGAGCAGACGATGACCGTAGCCAGGCACTACGCCCTCTCCCGGCCGTACCGGCTCAGCCTGGACAGCTATGCGCAGGTCACCGGCGTGCATCCCCTGCTCGTACGCCGCCTGGTCGCCCTCGGGCTGCTGGAAGTCACCCGCGACGCGCAGGGCCGGTTGTGGTTCGACCCCTCCCAGGTGCGGGAGATGGCCAGGATCCAGCGGCTGCGGATGAGCCTGAACCTCAGTTACTCCGCCATCGGGCTGGTGGTCGAGCTGCTTGACCGCATCGCGGAGCTGGAAAGGACACGTCGGCGAATGCCGCGACGAGGAGACGCCCCATGGACATGAACAGACTGACCCAGAAGTCGCAGGAGGCTCTGCACGACGCCCAGACGAAGGCGTTGCGCTTCGGCCATGTCGAGGTGGACGGGGAGCACCTGTTGCTGGCTCTCCTGGATCAGGCCGAGGGCCTGGTCGCCCCGCTGCTGACCCGTGCGGGGGCAGATCCGGAGCGGCTGCGCGAGGACCTGGAGGCGGAGCTCGGTCGCCGCCCGCGGGTCAGCGGCCCTGGTGTGACTCCCGGGCAGGTGCACATCACCCAGCGGCTGTCGCGGCTGCTCGACGCCGCGGACCGCGAGGCCCGCAGGCTCAAGGACGAGTACGTCTCGGTCGAGCACCTCGTCATCGCCCTGGTGGAGGAAGGCCCGGCCTCGGCGGCCGGGCGGCTCCTCCAGGCACAGGGGCTGACCCGGGACACCTTCCTGGCCGCGCTGACCGAGGTCCGAGGGCACCAGCGGGTGACCTCGGCGACCCCGGAGGGAACCTACGAGGCGCTCGAGAAGTACGGGCGCGACCTCGTCGCGGCTGCGACGGCCGGCAAGCTCGAGCCCGTGATCGGCCGGGATGCGGAGATCCGCAGGACCATCCAGATCCTGTCGCGCAAGAGCAAGAACAACCCCGTGCTGATCGGCGAGCCCGGGGTCGGCAAGACGGCGATCGTCGAGGGGCTCGCCCAGCGGATCGCCGACGGTGACGTGCCTGAGGGTCTGCGGGACAAGACCGTCTTCGCGCTGGACATGGGGGCGCTCGTCGCCGGGGCGAAGTACCGCGGCGAGTTCGAGGAGCGGCTCAAGGCCGTGCTCAACGAGGTGCAGTCCGCCGGGGGTCACATCCTGCTGTTCGTCGACGAGCTGCACACGGTGGTCGGCGCGGGCGCCGGTGAGGGGGCGATGGACGCGGGCAACATGCTCAAGCCGCTGCTCGCCCGCGGCGAGCTGCACATGATCGGTGCGACCACCCTTGACGAGTACCGCACGCACATCGAGAAGGACGCGGCCCTCGAACGCAGGTTCCAGCCGGTCCTCGTCGACGAGCCCGACGAGGAGGATGCCCTCTCGATCCTGCGCGGGCTCCGCGAGCGGTTCGAGGTCTTCCACGGCGTGCGGATCCACGACGGCGCGCTGGTGGCGGCGGTGACGCTGAGCCACCGCTACATCTCCGACCGCTTCCTGCCCGACAAGGCGATCGATCTCGTCGACGAGGCCTGCGCGATGCTGCGGACCGAGATCGACTCGATGCCGGCCGAGCTCGACGAGCTCACCCGGCGCGTGACCCGGATGGAGATCGAGGACGCGGCGCTCTCGGCGGAGGAGGACTCCGCGAGCAGGGCCCGCCTCGAGGAGCTGCGCAAGGAGCTGGCCGACGCGCGGGCCGAGGCCGATGCCCTGCGCGCGCAGTGGGAGGCCGAACGGTCGGCGCTACGAGAGGTGCAGTCCTTGCGTGAGGAGCTCGAACAGGTCCGCGTCGAGAGCGAGAGGGCCGAGCGCGAGTACGACCTCAACCGGGCGGCGTCGCTCCGACACGGCCGGCTCCCGGAGATCCAGCGCCGGCTGGAGGCGGCCGAGTCCAGGCTCGCGGGCAAGCAGGGCGCTCGCGGGCTGCTGCGCGAGGTGGTGACCGCCGACGAGATCGCCGACATCGTGTCGCGGTGGACCGGCATCCCGGTCACGCGGCTCCAGGAGGGGGAGCGTGACAAGCTGCTCCGGCTCGACGAGGTGCTCCACGAACGTGTCATCGGCCAGGACGAGGCGGTCCAGCTGGTGGCCGACGCCGTCGTCCGCGCCCGCTCGGGCATCAAGAACCCCCAGCGGCCCATCGGCTCGTTCCTCTTCCTCGGCCCCACCGGTGTCGGCAAGACCGAGCTGGCCAAGACGCTGGCGGCCGCGATGTTCGACACCGCCGAGAACATGGTCCGGATCGACATGAGCGAGTACCAGGAGCGGCACACGGTCAGCCGGCTGGTCGGAGCGCCCCCCGGCTACGTCGGCTACGAGGAGGGCGGTCAGCTCACGGAAGCCGTGCGCCGCAAGCCCTACTCGGTGGTCCTGCTCGACGAGATCGAGAAGGCCCACGTCGACGTGTTCAACACGCTGCTCCAGGTGCTCGACGACGGCCGCCTGACCGATTCCCACGGCCGGACCGTCGACTTCCGCAACACCGTGCTGATCATGACCTCCAACATCGGCTCGGAACACCTCCTCGATGGGGTCACCGCAGGTGGTGAGATCAAGGACGAGGCACGTTCCATGGTGATGCGCACCCTGCAGTCGCACTTCCGCCCGGAGTTCCTCAATCGTGTCGACGAGATCGTGATGTTCAAGCCGCTGACGCTCGCCGAGATCGAGCGCATCGTCGACCTCCAGCTCGAGGAGCTGCGCGAGCGGCTGGCCGACATGCGGATCACGCTCGACGTCACCACCGAGGCCCGCCGCTTCATCGCGGACCAGGGCTTCGACCCCGCGTACGGCGCCCGCCCGCTGCGTCGGTACATCGCCCGCGAGCTGGAGACGCAGGTCGCCCGGGCGCTGCTGCGCGGCGACGCCGCCGACGGCGGCACGGTCTCGGTCGACGTCGCCGACCGGATGATCACGGTGACCGCGACCGGAAACCCGGCAGAGGCGCGGGCAGTCGCATGACCGCATCCACCCCGACGTCGACGACGATCGTGTGCAGCCACTGCGGAGCCAGGAACCGTGTTCCGGTCGTCGCCCGGGGCACGCCCCGCTGCGGGAGGTGCAGCACCCCGCTGCGCTGGGTGGTGGACGCGAACGACGCTGACTTCCACGCCGTCGTCGACGAGTCGAGCCTGCCTGTGCTGGTCGACGTGTGGGCGCCGTGGTGCGGGCCCTGCCGCATGGTGAGCCCGGCCCTGGAGAAGCTGGCCGGCGAGCTGGCCGGCAACCTCAAGCTCGTCAAGGTCAACGCCGACGACAACCCCGAGGTGAGCCGCCGGTTCGACGTCCGGTCGATCCCGACGCTGGTCCTTCTCGACCACGGCGAGGTGGTCGACAAGCAGATCGGCGCCCTCCCGGAGCCGCGGCTGCGTTCCTGGCTGGAGTCCGCGCTCCCGGCGAGGTCAGGATGACGGCCCTGCGCCAGTGCCTGACCTGTGGCCAGGTCGGCTGCTGCGACTCGTCACCCATGCGGCATGCGCGCGCTCACGCCGCCGCGACGAGCCACGTCGTGGTGCGCTCGATCGAGCCGGGGGAGGACTGGAGGTGGTGCTATGCCGACGAGCAGTTCGTCTGAGGCCGAGCTCGAGGACCTGCCCGAGACCCCCGACACCACCGGTGCCTACCCTCGACTCACCGACGAGCAGATCATGCTGCTCCGCTTGAGATCCACCGCGTCGACCGCCCGGTCGTCAGCGAACGGCCGGAGCCTTGCTCCTCAGCGAGGTCAGCGCTCTCGTGGGTCCCGGAGAGCCGCCATGGCCTCCATGAGCGTCGTGTGGACATAGGTCAGCTCGGGCGTGGCGAACGACTCCCAGTCCTCGTCATCAACCGGCTCCGTCCAGTCGCCGTCCCCGTCGACGTCGGCCTCCTCGGCGCTGCCCGCGGCGTCGTTCGACGGGTTGTGCTTGTAGACCCACCACAGATGACCGAACGGATCCGCGAAGCGTGCCAGCACGTCGCCCCAGAACTCTGTCGGCTCGGTGACGACACGCGCGCCGGCTCCGGCGGCGCGCTGCAGTGTCGCGGCCGGGTCCTCGACGTAGACCCGGACGAATGCCGGCGTGTAGGGCCACTGCGGCTTGCGGTCCGCGATCGTGATCGTGGAGTCGCCGATCTGGACCTCTGAGTGCAGGACCAGTCCGTCGGTGTCGGCGGTGCGGGCTTCCGGAACCTCGGTCGCGTCGAAGACGTCGAGCAGGAAACGGATGAGGCCGGCGGCGTCGTCCGACCAGATGAAGGGGTCGACCGTCGCCGATCCGGAAGGGGCGGCTGGAACGGCGCGTGGGGTGGGAGCGGACATGGGCTCTCCTGGTTCTCGACCGGACTGCCAGTCTCGTCGGCCTTCCGGACAGTATTTGGCCACTTGTCGATCTAGCCTGAGGAGATGTCGACCAGTTCCCGCGCCCTCGAACTGCTCGGACTCCTGCAGAACCGGCGTCACTGGCCTGGTGACGAGCTCGCCGGCCGCCTCGGAGTCAGCCCGCGCACCCTGCGTCGCGCCGTGAGCGGGCTGCAAGAGCTCGGCTACCCGATCGTGACGACCCGAGGAACGGGCGGTGGCTACCAGCTCGGCGCCGGTGCGTCGCTCCCGCCGCTCGTGCTCAGCGAGGACGAGGCCGCGGCCACGGTGCTCGGGCTCAAGGCGATCGCCACGGGTGCCCACCCCGCTTCCGCGGACGACGCCGTGAGCGCGATGGCGAAGATCGTGCAGGTGCTCCCGCCCCGCATCCGCGGCAGGATCGACAGCCTGCGGGCCGTCGCCGTCCCCGCGAGCGTCGAGCAGCGGGCGGCCATCGGTGATGTCACGGCGCTCACCACGCTGGCGCTCGCGTGCCGTGACAGCGACGCGGTGGAGTTCTCCTACCGGTCCCACGGTGGTGACGAGTCCCGGCGGACAGTGCAGCCGCACAAGATCGTGAACGTGGACAACCGGCTCTACCTCGTCGCCTGGGACCTGGATCGTGCCGACTGGCGTACGTTCCGGATCGACCGCGTCACCGGACCGCACCGCACCGGGAACCGGTTCGCACCACGTCAGCTGCCCGGCGATGACCCCGTGGCCTTTGTGAACGCCCGGATCGGCGACCTGTCATCGCGCTTCCGCGTGCGCGCCACGGTGCACGCGCCCGTCGAGCGGATCAAGGCCGAGATCGTGCACTACGGGACCGTCAAGCCGATCGACGACGGCTCGTGCGAGGTCTGCATCGCCGCAGAGTCGCTGGACTGGGCGGCTTTCTGCCTCGTGGCGATCGGCGCGCCCTTCGTCGTGCACGGACCGGCTGAGGCTGTTGACTACATGCGGGCCTGGGGCCAGGCGCTGATGCAGGCGACGGCATCGGCCCCCGGGATCCGGTAAGTCACTCCACCAGATGTTCCGGGCGCACGACACGCCAGACGACGAAGGGGACTGCTGCACGCTCAGGTGACGACTGGTCTCATGCGGCGAGCTGGGCCGGTGCGGCATCGATCCCTGGAGGTATCAAGCTCTCCCGACGCGAGTTGGAATATGCCGCGATGAGGGGAGATTGACAATCGTCGAAGCGCCAATCAGGAGGGTGACGAATGCCGCGTCTGCGGATCCACGGGAACGATGTCCACTTCCAGGAGTACGGCGATCCAGGATCCCCGCCGCTCGTGGTCGTGCACGGGCTCTACGGCGAGGCATCGACGATGGCGCCGCTGGCTGAGCGGTTCGCGGACCGGTTCCGGGTCATCGTGCCCGACGCGCTCGGCCACGGCCTGTCGGCGCACCCACCCGCCTTCAGCCTCGAAGACCAGGGGCGGATGCTCGCCGGCCTGATCGCTGCCCTCGGCTACGACGCGGCTTCGCTGCTCGGGGTCTCGATGGGCTCCTACCTGTCCGCGCAAGCGGCGGCCCACGAGCCCGCACGGATCTCCGGGCTCGTACTGGTCGTCTCCAAGGCGCACGGGCGGACCTCGTCGATGGCCGCCTATGCTGCCCGCGAGGGCTTCGACCTGGCCTCCGCCACCCCGGAAGAGATCGTCGGGTTCATGGCCGGGGCTCTGTGGTCGCCGCACACCCTGCAGCCGCGCCGCGAGGAGCTCCTGGCCGCGCAGCTCCGCTTCCAGCAGGTGGTCCTCACCCCGGAGGACCGGGCCGTGATCGACCAGTCGCTGCGTGACTTCGACCTGCGGCCCATTCTTCCGGCGATCACTGCGCCGACCCTGGTCGTCTCCGGTAGGGCCGACGGGCTGAACCCGCCCGAGGCCGGCGAGGAAGTTGCCCGCGGCATCCCCGGGGCTCGGTTCGAGGTCTACGAGCACTCTGGCCATATGTTGCCCTTCGAGGAGAGGGACCGGCTCGTCGCCGAGGTCGAGGGCTTCCTGCTCGGCTGAGAGGTAGGTCCCGGGACCCCTCCGGGGGCGTGCGGGGCGGAGGCGATGGACGTACTCCCATCGAATCGCAATATAAGGGTGCGCGTCAGGCCGGCGTCTCGGGCGAGGTCGCGCCGTACCGTCCCGGCGGCCTCGACGCTCGGTGTGACGCGGCCCGTCGGGCCGGATGGTGCCGCGTGAGAACGCCGAGAACGGGCCCCCGCTGCGGCACGGCATCACGTGGCGATCCGGTCCCGGAGCGAGCCCTCCACGTCGTCGAGCGCAGTCTGGATGCGGCTGTAGACGCGTGGGTTCAGGAGGGCGGTGCCGTCGAAGTCACTGGAGGAGGCGTAGACGGAGACGGGCAGTGTCCGTGCCTGAAAGAAGGCGAAGAGCGGCCGGAGGGCGTGGTCGACGACGAGTGCGTGGTGGTGGCTGCCGCCGGTCGCGAGCAGGAGTACCGGCCGGTTGGCCAGGGCGTACTGCTCGACCAGGTCGAAGAAATGCTTGAACAGGCCGGTGTAGGAGCCGCGGAAGACCGGGGTCGCCGCGACAAGCAGGTCGGCCGTCTCGGCGGTGCGGAGCTCGGCGTCCACCTCGGGGGTGACGCTCTCGCGGTCGACGGCGGTGGTGAAGCCCGCACCGAGGCGGTAAACGTCGACACGGTGCACCTCGACGGGCATCGTCCGCTCCAGGGTGCGGACGGCGACGTCGGCCAGGGCGGCGGTCCTGGACTGTTCGCTGGGGCTTCCGTTGACGACGACCACACGGAGTGGCGTGGGCTCAGGCATCGCCGGGCTCCTTGTCGAAGGTTGCCGTCTCGCCGAGCGCCTTGCGGACGGCTGGTGCGACCTCGGTGCCGAGGCGTTCGACGGCGGCCAGAAGCTCGCGCTGCGGCATGCTTCCCGAGCCCATCTGGACGATGATCCGGGTCAGGCCGTACAGCTCACGGAAGCGAAGGATCTTGTCGGTGACCTCCTCCGGGTCGCCGACGAGGTAGCTGCCGGCGGGGGAGGCACCGGCGTCGAACGCTTCGCGCGGCAGCATCATCCCGCGGCCACGTTGGTGGTTGTGCTCCATCATGAACCGGGCGAAGGACGGGTACATGGTGTCGCGTGCCTGCCGCGAGCTGCTGCCGACGTAGCCGCCCACGCTGATGCTGACGGGCAGGGTCGCAGGGTCGTACCCGGCCTGCTCGGCTGCCGCGCGATAGAGCTCGATCGACTCACGGTGCAGGTCCATCGGGCCGAACAGGATGGCGAGCGCGAGCGGCAGGCCGCGCGTGCCCGTGCTGACCGCCGACGCGGGAGAGCCTCCGACGCCGACCCAGATCGGGATGGTCTCCCCGTAGGCGCGGGGCGCGATGTCCGCGTCCACGAGGGGAGGGCGGAGCCTTCCGGTCCAGGTGACCGGGTTCTCCCCGCGGATGCGGAGCAGGAGGTCGAGCTTCTCGCGGAAGAGCTCGGAGTAGTCGGCGAGGTCGTACCCGAACAGCGGGAACGACTCGGTGTAGGAGCCCCGGCCCGCGATGATCTCGGCCCGGCCCGCGGAGAGCAGGTCGATCGTGGCGAACTGCTCCCAGACGCGCACGGGGTCCTCCGAGCTCAGCACGGTGACGGCGCTGGCGAGCTTGATCCGCTTGGTGGCCTCGGCCGCGGCCGCCAGCAGGATCGTCGGCGCGGAGCCGACGAAGTCGCTGCGGTGGTGCTCGCCCATGCCGAAGACGTCCAGGCCGACGTCGTCGGCGACCCGGGCCAGCTCGATCGTCTCCCTGGCTCGCTGGTGCGGGGTGCGGGTGGTGCCGCTCACGGGGTCCGGTGTGACCTCGCCGAAGGTCATGATCCCGATCTCGAATGCCATTCGTCTGCGTCCTCTCTGTGGTGCCGCGAACTGTGGCGACACCCGAACAACCTTCCTGCGCAGGCAACTATTCCGACGACGCGTCGTGCTTCGACTAGGTTTTGCCCATGGCGACTGAACGGCTGACCGGGCTCGAGGACGAGGCATGGCGTGGCTTCCTGGTCGCCCACGAGCGCATCTGGCGTGAGATGGAGGACGGTCTGGCTCCGCTCGGGGTCAGCATGGCCGAGTACAGCGTGCTCGGGCTGCTGGGAGAGGCCGGCCCGGGCGGGATGCGGCTGAGCGAGCTGGCCGAGCTGCGGGGGATGTCGACCGGAGGGTTCTCACGGCTCGCGGGCCGGCTGGAGCGCCGCGGCCTGATCGAGCGCCGCCGGGTTCCCACCGATGGTCGCGGGTACGACGTCGTCCTCACGCGAGCAGGGCGGTCGTTGCTGCGCGCGGCGTGGAAGCGTCAGCGCGCCGACATCGAGCGGCTCTTCCTCGGCAGGCTGAGCGACGAGCAGCTCAGAGCCCTGGCCGGCGTCTGGGGAAGTCTCGCCGACCACGAGGCCGGCTGATGCCCTCGGCGGCTTCGTCCGCGAAGCCAATTCTGAGCTCCATGTTCTGGCGGATCGCCTGTACCGGCTGGCAAGAGTAACGCTGCACGCGAGTGAGGATCGGGCCGCAACCGCCGATAACCGGTTCGAGCACTATTCCGTCTGGAGAGGGAGTGATCACCGCCGAAGTGCTCGCCATAAAACTGAACCGGATCACGGCCACTCGTGGTGGCGGCCCGGGGGCACTCGACGTCGAAGCCTGCCCTCAGCGGTTCTTGCGGAAATGGTTGATCAGTGCGATGGCTGCGAAAGCGAGCCAGCCGACGAGGACTGTTGTGACTGCCGCGACGAACAAGCCGCTGCCGATTGTGTATGCGATCACACCCGAGGCGGCCCCGGCAATGAGCGGCATCAATGCGTCGCCATCGACTCGGCTTCGTCGTTCAGGCGTTTGACCCATGTGTATGAGGCTATCGCGAGGCCGCGGCGCAGCCCATGTACCTTCCTGCTCCGGCATGGGCAGCGAGAAAAGTGTGCCAGGCGACCCTCTGGAGCGTAGTCAGCGATCCCTGTCCAAGAGGTGTGCGGCCGGGCGTCGGCCGCTGCTTGCCCGGGTTCTCGGCGAGTCCCGACAACACCTTGTCGAGGTGGACCGGCGGCGGTGGGGCGTCCGACACGACAAGCGACCCTTCTGGCGCGGCAAGCTGACCGCAGAGTCTCCCAGGAGCGGTCTTCGCAGGTCACGCCGCCCTAGCGATCGGGGGAGGGCGTGACGATACCTGCCAAGTCCTCCTCCGGACACCGCATCGGTGGCGTGGGTCAGAGCCTGAGCGGCTCTGCCGCCTTCGAGAGGCCCAGCAGACCCATCGGAGCAGGTGGCGTCCCGCCCGGTCGGGCGGGACGCCGTGGCGTGGTCAGGCTGCAGCCGGGCTGTTTCAGGTCACGCCGCGAGCTGCTTCTTCAGGGTCTCGACGTCGTGGACGTTGGACATCTGCACGAACTTGCCGTCGCGGACCTTGTACATGGCGATCTCGTCGATCTCGATCCGAGCGCCCGTCGGCGCCACACCGAGCCATTGCTTGGTGGGTGTGCCGTGGTTGACGGAGTGGCAGGACAGCGTCCCGCCTTCTGCGTCGATCACGACCTCCTTGATCTCCCACCGGATGTCAGGGACGGCGTCCGCGATGCCCTTGAGCGCGGCGATGACGTCGTCGCGGGTAGCCGGCTGGCCGTGGGAGACGATCGACTCGGCGACGAACTCGTCCATGCGGTCGAACTCGTGCGCGTTGAGCGCCTTGGTGTAACGGTCGTAGAACTCGCGGATGTTGAAGTCGGACATGACTGCCTTTCTCGCCCGGTGTCCGGGCCTGTGCTCATGTTCACCTGCACCCTCGATGCTGCCGGAGCGTGTCCGTAAGATCCATGACGCGGAGTCCATACTTCTTTACACATCGTCCAGGCTCTGCCGGTCAGGGGAGCGTGACCGTCACCGCGGCGGGGGCGGCCGCCATCGATGCCCGGATGAGTCCCCGCAGCTCGGCGCGGGTCGCGTTCGTCTCGGCGTCGGGCGCCGAACGCCACACGTCGACGGCGGCCCGGTGGCCGGCGACAGCGACGGCGCACACGATCCGGGCCGAGAGGTCCGCCCCTGGTGTGCCGGCCAGCCGTTCCACGATCGCGTCGACCACCTGCTGCGTGAATCGCTCGCACACCAGCATGCCCGCAGCGTCGATCGTCGGGTGGGTGCCGCTCAGTCGTGCGCTCAGCACTGCGAGGCGCTCCCAGCCGGGTGGCATCTGATCGACGACGTCGACCAGTGCGTCGCCCAGAACCACCAGCAGCGGCCCGCGGCGCGCGAGCACCTGATCGAGCTCGGTGATCAGCGTGCGCCAGACGTCGTTCAGCGGGGTCAGGGCGAGGTCCTCCTTGCCGGCGAAGTAGCGGAAGAAGCTCCGCTTGGACACCTCGGCCTGGTCGCACAGCCAGTCGACGGTCACGGCGTCATACCCACGCTCGACGAAGGCTGGCAGCGCGATCTCGACCAGCCGCTGCCTGCTGCGGGCGATCCGTCGGCTGCGCAACGTGCCGGTGGCGGGCGTCGTCGTCATGCGCCGATCCTAGCAAAATGGCACTCAGTAGCAGTTGGCATACAGTAGCGCCATGCTCGCATGGACGGTCGACCACTCGTCACCCAGTCACCTCGGCCTGCGGGAGGTGCCGGACCCGGCACCAGGACCGCACGACGCGGTCATCCAGGTGCGAGCCTTCGCGCCGAACCACGGGGATCTGGAGGTCCTGCCCAGCCTGCCTGACGGCATGATTCCCGGCTGGGACGCGGCAGGCGTCGTCGTGGCCGAGGCTCTGGACGGGACCGGGCCGCGCCTCGGGCAGGTGGTGGCGTCGCTGGGGACGGACAGCGCCTGGGCGGAGCGTCGGCTCGTGACCGCAGAATCTGTCGGGGTCGCCCCCGACGGCGCTGATCCCCACCGCACGAGTGTCGTGCCGGTCGCCGCCACCAGCGCGCTGCGCGGGCTGCGCCGCCTCGGCCCGCTGCTGGGGCGCCGCGTACTGGTGCTGGGCGGGACCAGCGCTGTCGGGCTGTTCGCCGTGCAGCTCGCTGCCCGCGCCGGTGCCGAGGTGGTCGCGACGACCAGGAACCCTGCCGCGCACCAGCGGCTGGTCGAGCTCGGCGCGCACGAGGTCATCGCCTCGCCGTCCGACCTGGACGGCGACGTCTCCGGCGTGCTCGACCTCCTGGGCGGTACGTACCTGGTCCAGGCGTTCGCGCGGCTCGCGCCCGGCGGCACGCTCGTGGCGCTCGGGCATGCGGCCGGGCAGGGGGAACACTTCGCGTACGGCGACCTTTTCGGCGACGCGGCCCGGCACGACCGGTCCCTGACGACGTTCTTCCTCGGCGCCGAGCCCGACCTCGGCCCCGACATGGCGTGGCTCGCGGCCGAGATCCACGGCGGACGGCTCGACCCGGTGGTCGGAGCCGTGCGGTCATGGCGCGAGCTGCCGGATGCCTTCGCCGCCGGGGTGGAGCGGACGTCCGGCAAGATTGTCCTGACCATCGAGTGAGGGACCAGGACTTCTGGCGGTCCACCGCGGAGAGAGCCTCACCGCGAGGAGTGGTCCTGGGCCCACCAGGCCGTCGGCCGGACGACGAACGCGACGTGGCCGGTTCGCACGGGATACGCGGCCCCCGTGTACTTGCGCGCGATCTGGTCGATGATGTCCTGGCCCCGGCCGCCGTCCACCCGCTCGACGACCACGCCCCGGACGGACGCCATGTCGTAGGCGTTGTCGGGGGCGGTGACCGAGACGGCGACGCGCGGATCACGAGCGAGGTTGCGGTCCTTGCGTGACCCCTCGATCGTGAAGAAGACCAGCTCGGAGTCGCCGTGCCGGTCGATCCACAGCGGCACCGAGTGCGGACTGCCGTCCGTGTCGAGCGTCGCCAGGTGCGCGACGGCGCCTCCGGAGAAGTAATGGACGACGTCGGACCAGTCCTTCATGAGGTTCCTTTCGTACTCTCCTGCGAACGCCGCTCGTGTGGCGACCGCTGTCAGCGTGCCTCGGCACCGGGGTCGAGCAGAAGTGACGCTGCGTCGCCACCTGCCGCGTGCCTGCTCGCGTGACGGCGCGGGGTGAGTCCCAGCAGACGTCGCCTGTGGCTGTCTCACTCGTTGAGACAGTATCCGATGGTTCTTGTCGGGTTTGTGCGGTCTGGCTACCTTCCGCGGCACGTCGCCCCGCGACGGTCGTCCAACCTGAAGGGAGCTCCTCCGCATGTCCGACAGCACTCCTGGCACAAGCCCCGCCGCCACACCCGTCACCGTGGAGTCGGTGCGCCGTATCCACCTGTCCGAGGACTGGCTCGCCACCGGCGTGGGCCTGGCGCTGGTCGTCCTCGGCATCCTCGGCCTGATCCCTGAAGGGCTGGTGCCCTGATGAGCACACCACCGCAGCCCGCCACGCCCGACGACGACGCAACGCCCGCCGCCACGCCCACCGCCGTCGACGGCGACCGTCCGGGACCGAGCGACCCGGGCGACGTCGCGCTGGCCGGTTCACCCGTCCAGACCGGCCGGCGTCAGGGTGCCGTCTGGGTCGTCGCCGGCCTCGTGGTGCTCCTCGGGATCGCGTGGCTCACCCGCTACCTGGAGCAGAACGTGCCGGTCTGGCTGGAGGACACCTCGCTGGGCGGGATCGCCAAGTCGGTCGAGTACCCGGTCTATGCGATCGCGCTCGGGCTGCTCGGCAACCTGGTGCTGTCCCTGACCGGCGTCAGGGACAGGCTGGCCGCCGCGTTCCGCACCGAGTTCTTCATCAAGACCGGTCTGGTGCTGCTGGGCGCAACCGTCAACCTGGCGCTCATCGTGACGGCGGCGGGCCCCGCCATCGCGCAGGCGTTCGGCCTGATCGTGCTGGTGTTCGGGTTCACCTGGTGGCTCGGCGGGCGGCTCGGGATCGACCAGAAGCTGCGGGCCCTGCTGTCCTCGGCGGTGTCCATCTGCGGCGTGAGCGCGGCGATCAGCGCGGCCGGGGCGGTGCAGGCCAAGAAGGAGCAGCTCGCCTACACCGCGAGCATCGTGATCCTGTTCGCGCTGCCGTCGATCTTCGTGCTCCCGGCCCTGGCCGAGGCGCTCGACCTGTCCCCGGCGGTGGCGGGCGCGTGGATCGGCGGCAACATCGACACGACGGCGGCGGTGACGGCGGCCGGCGCGCTCGCGGGGGACGACGTGCTCGCCGTGGCGGCGATCGTGAAGGCCACGCAGAACGCGCTCATCGGGGTCGTCGCGATCGCGCTGACCGCCTGGTTCGCCTTCCGGGTGGACCGGACCGAGGGCGCGCCCCGTCCGCGGGCTTCCGAGCTGTGGACGCGGTTCCCGAAGTTCGTGCTCGGGTTCCTCCTCGCGTCGGTCGTGGCCACCGTGTACGTCAACACGGTGGGCGCGGACGCTTCCGCGGACAACATCGCGGTCCTCAAGTCGCTGAGCACGGTGTTCTTCATCGTGGCCTTCGTGTCGATCGGCCTGGAGTTCAAGGTGTCGGCGGTGCGCGAGGCGGGTTGGCGTCCGCTGGTCGTGTTCGGTGCTGCCGCCGTGTTCAACCTCGTGGTCGGGCTCGGCCTGTCCAGCGTCCTGTTCGCGGGGGTCGAGGTCTAGGCGGGTGCCGGCCCGGACCCGCGACGCCGGGGACGGGCCGGCACCGTCGTCCGGCCGTGGTTCACTGACCCCGTGACGCGACCCCTGCGCAAGCTCGGTTTCCTGACCATCGGCCTGTTCGACCCGGACCACCCGCGCGCGGGGCACGAGGCCACCCTGCGGCTCATCGAGCTCGGCGAGCAGCTCGGCCTGGACAGCGCGTGGCTGCGCCACCGGCACCTGCAGCACGGCATCTCGTCCCCGGTGGCGGTGCTGGCCGCGGCCACGCAGCGCACCAGCCGGATAGAGCTGGGTACCGCCGTGACCCCGCTGGGCCTGGAGAACCCGTTCCGGCTGGCGGAGGACCTCGCCACTGTGGATGTGCTCTCCGGCGGCCGGCTCAACCCCGGGGTGAGCGTGGGCCCGCCGATCCACTGGGACCACCTGCGCGACCACCTGTATCCGACCACGTGGCAGCACGAGGACTTCTCCAAGGCGCGCGTGGAGCGGCTGCTGCACAACCTGTCGGGCGGCGCGGTCTCCACGTTCGAGGGGACCGAGGGCATCGAGACGTACTCCACGCGCATCCAGCCGTACTCGCCGGGCCTGCGGGAGCGCGTCTGGTACGGCGCGGCCTCGGCGTCGTCGGCGGCCTGGGCCGGGTCGGCGGGCATGAACCTCCTGACCTCCTCGGTGCTCGACGCCGGGGACGCGGAGCGCCCGGACTTCGCGGCGCTCCAGCGCGAGCAGATCGAGCTGTTCCGGGCCGCCCACCCGGCCGGGCAGGCGGCCCGGGTCTCGCAGGGCCTGGTGGTGATCCCCACGGACGGCGCCACGCCGGACCAGGTCGCCCGGTACGAGGCGTACGCGGCGGCCCGCCTGCCGCGCACCGCGGCGCCCGTCGCGGCGGGACCGCGCCGCATGCTCTTCGCGCCCGACCTCGTGGGGCCCGCCGAGCAGCTCGCCGAGCGGCTGAGCGCGCACGCCGGCTTCCAGGCCGTGGACGAGGTCGCGTTCGCGCTGCCGTTCACCTTCGACGAGCCGGACTACGTGCAGATCCTCACCGACCTGGCGACGCGGCTCGGACCGCTGCTGGGCTGGGAGCCCGCGCGGCCCTCGGCCTGACGCCGCACGACGAGGTCCACACCCGAAGAGGCATCCCGTGCGGACGACGTGCGTCCGGAGGCCCCCTGCCCGGTCTAGGTGTCGTACCCGGCGCCGCATGCTGCCGTGACGACCTCGCGCCACAGCTGAGGGTGGGTGTGCCAGAAGTCGTGGGGCACGTCGGGAACCGTCTCGAATCGAGCCTTGGGGACGAGCGCGCGCAGCTGCGCGAGCGGCCATGACGGGCGGATGTCCGCGCCCGCGGCGAGGAAAGTCATCGGCACCGGAGAGTCGGCGAGCTTCCGCCAGATCCCGGGCTCGTGGATCCAGTCGAGAAACGATGCCTGGAGGGAGGTATGGACCTCGGGAGACCAGGCGATGTCGGGTGCTGGATCGGTTGCTTTGCCCGCCTCGTACTGCGCGGACCAGGTGCGGTCCTTGTGCAGCCCGTGCCCGGCGATGCCGACGACCTGGGCCACCGACCTCGGGTGGTCGAGTGCGTAGCGGACGGCCAGGTCGCTGCCCCAGGAATGGCCCAGCACGGTCCATCGTTCGACGCCGGCAGCGTCGCGCACCTCTTCGAGGTCGGCCACCGCCTGTGCCATGGTGTGTGGGCCACCGCCGGACCGGCCGACGCCGCGGGGCTCCGGAAACCATGCCCGGAAACCCTGCGGAGCCAGCTCGTCGGCCTCCAGGTAGTGGACACAGCCTGGTCCGCCGGACAGCACGACGACGTCCGGCCCCGCACCGTGGACGCCGACATGGAGTCTCGTGCCGTCCGGGGTCGTCACTGCCGTGGAGTCCATTGCGCGATGCTATCGATCGTGTCCAAGCTCCTCCGAGGAGCCTGGCATGCGGATCTCCGGGAGCGATCGAGCACGAGAGATGGGCGTCCCCTGCCCAGAGGAGGTAAAGGACTGTGGCGAACCCGCCGTTCGTCTTGGAATCAATGATCTGGTGGATCGTTCAGCGCGAACCGTCGGAGATTCGCTTCCCGGCCGTGCGAGACGTCATGAGTCGAGCGCTGCGCCGAATGGAGGCGCTGGATCGCGACAGTGCTGGACTGTACGCGCACCTGGTCGCGCGCGCCGAGTCCGAATTCGAGCACGAGTACCTTGATTCCTGCTTTCCGGAGGCGGCCGGCTTGACCCCGGCTTCGGAGGTCTCCCTACGCGGTGTGCCTGGCACTCCGATGCACATCGACCACCCGGACCGTCGATGGCGAGTTGACAATGTCGACTTTGAGATACGCGACCTGGACGCCGCCGTCGAACTGTGGTGGTTCGGCAGGCGCAACACAGAAGTGCTGGACGATCTCATCTTTGACGGCGTCGAAATTGCTGTCTCGAACGTGTTGGGACGCTCCCGGCGTCAGGCCAGGATGTTGTTCGACGGGCTCTGGGATGAGGCGCGCGACGCTCACGAGAAGTCCTCGTTGATCACCGCTCTCGCCGAAGAGTTCTCTCGACGAGATATCTTTCAGGATTTTCCGATCTTGTATCGGTGGACCGACGTCGATGGTCCGGTTCGCGAGGAGATGCTGAATCAGGGCTATCTGGCCGGCCGGGCGGACGGTCCATCGGGTCCACCTCCCGAACGGCCTGACTGGGTGGCAATCGCGCGGGGCTTTTGGACAGACGTGCGCGAGCTGGATGAGGAGGGCCGCCAGGATGCTGCGATCGATATGGAGGTGCTCTTGCGCGGGCCGGTTTTTCGGTCCGTCTTCATCTTCCGAGAGCTGTGGTCAAGCGCGCACAATGACGACGAGCTGATCTGGTTGTTGGACTATTTTCGTTTTCCGTTCTGCGAACTGGATTTGTCGACGAAAATCCCAGAGATCAAGGATGCTGCCCGCCGAAGTGCGGAAATCCGGTATGTGCTGGAGAGGCTCACGTCGTAGCAATGGGGGTGTTGGTCGTCGTGGCTCCGTCGGACGGTTCCGCAGCCCGGTGCCCGCGGGGCGGGTGAATGTGCACCGCATGGCGCACCACCTCTTGACCACCAGCGGCTGCCCCGATAGTCCGGTATGTGCCGATGGCCAGGCGCGAACGATGCCGCTGGTCACCAGCGCACAGACCCAGCTACCAGCAAGGAGAGTCGTGAGCCGTGCCCCACGTACCACCCGAGTCCTGAACACTGCGCTGGGCCCTTTTGTCAGGGGCTACCGGGACCCCGCCGCGTCCTGGGCGAAGGCGGTCGCGCAGGTCGAGAAGACCGCAGGTACCCAGGACCGCCGGTTCGCCGACGACCTCGGCCAGATCCTCCAGGGGGCAGCCGAGATACCGCGGCTGTCGCCGCTGGGCTGGTTCCTGATCTTCAACGAGGTCAAGGGCAAGTACGCCAACCGGCTGCGGGTCAACCGGGTGCTGTCCGAGCACCCGCAGGTCGCCGAGGAGCAGATCATCGCGCCGGTGTTCGTGTGCGGGCTGCCGCGCACCGCCACCACGCTGGCCCACCGAGTCCTGGCGCAGTCGCCCGACCACCGTGGTCCGCTGACCTGGGAGCTGCAGCACACGACCTTGCACGACCCGCTCGCGGCGCGGCGGGTGATCAAGCAGCTCGAGCAGGCCCTGTCCCTGATGGAGCTGGTCGCTCCCGGTCTGCAGCACAAGCACCCGACGTACATCGACCGGCCGGAGGAGTCGGTGCTGTTCTTCGCGCACGGACCCCAGTGGCCGCTGCAGCGCGGACCTATGCCGTCCTACAGCGCCTGGCTCACCGACCAGTACGACGTGACGTCAGAGTACGAGTACCTGAAGCTCGGCCTGCAGGTCCTCCAGCACGGGCGCGAGCCCAAGCGGTGGGTGCTGAAGTACCCGGGGCACCTGGGCGACATGGACACCATCCAGAAGGTGTTCCCGGACGCGACGTTCGTGTGGACCCACCGTGACCCCGTCACGGTCATCGGCTCGTTCGCCAGTCTCCTGGAGACGCTGCAGGCGATGTGCCTGTACGAGACCGACCCTGCGGCGATCGGACGAGCCACGCTGGATCATCTGGTCACCCAGGTCGAGCGCGGCCTGGCCGCGCGGATGAGCATGCCGCCGTCCTCGATCGTGGACGTGCCCTACCACAAGCTGTCCGCCGACCCGGTCACCGTGGTTCCCCGCCTGTACGCGGCGATCGGGGCGAGGTGGACCACCCGCGACCAGGAACACCTGGCCGAGGTGATCGCCAGGCCGAAGGGAGCGCCGTCCCACCAGTACGACCTGTCCCGCTACGTGGACCGTGCCGAGGCCGAAGCGGCCTTCGCGCAGTACAACCGCATGCTGGACCGCCTCGACCTGCGTGACGCCACCCCGGCCGTCGAGCTGTGACAGGCATCAGCGAAAGTCCCCGGCATGGTCGATCGCCCACTGCTCGAAGGGGCGGCCGGTCGAGCCGGTGACGGCCGCGTAGTCGGGCGTGGGGGCCTCGGGACGGTCGACGGTGCTCGCCCATGACCTGAGGGCGCCGTCGGCCATCGCCGCGGACCACCCGGCGGACATCAGCGCCTCGCGGACCTCCTGCGCGGGGAGCTCCTCCCAGGTCACCGTCCTCCCGACGGCGGCCCCGATGGCGCGCGCCTGTTCCCGCTGCGTCAGCGCCGAGGGGCCGGTGATCTCCGGTACGGCGCCGACCAGCCGGTCGGTCAGCAGGGCGATCGCGGCGACCTCGGCAAGATCGGCCTCGTGCACGAGCGCGCGGGCGCCGTCGCCGTAGACCCAGCTGACCGTCGACCGCTCCCGCACCTGCTGCGCCCAGCCGAGGGTGTTGGCCGCCATCCCTCCCGACCGCAGGAGCGTCCACTCGACGTCGGAGTCGCGGACGGCCTGCTCGATGTCGGTGTGGAACTGGAGGATCGGGTCGGGGGCGGGGGCGCCGTCGTCCCGGACCCCGATCGCCGAGAGGTAGACGACGCGCCGGACGCGTGCCGTGATCAGGTCCACGACTGCTCGCGTCAGCTCACCACCGCCCAACGGCCATACCAGGAAGACGCGATCGACGTCGCGGAGCGCGGCTCGCACGGAGTCGAGGTTCGTCAGGTCCCCGCGCACCACCTCGACGCCGTCGGGCAGGTCGGCGGAGCCCGGGGTGCGAACCATCGCCCGGACCGTCACGTCCTCCCGGTCGGCGGCCAGGCGTCTGACGAGCGCACCCCCGACGTTCCCCGTCGCGCCGAAGACCAGGACCCTTGCTGTTCCGGTAGTCATGCGGTGATCGTGCGACTTCGACCCGGGTCGAAGTCAACGCGTGGGTTGCTCGATAGGCTCGTCGAGTGACCGACCACCGCGAGCAGCAGCCGGAGATGAGCGTGGGGGAGCTGGCCAGGCGCGCCGGGGTCAAGGCCTCGACCGTGCGTTTCTGGGATGAGCATGGTCTGCTCAGGAGCCGGCGCACACCGGGGAACCAGCGACGTTTCGACGACGTCTCCCTGGCTCAGGTGCGCTTCATCCGATGGTCGCAGGACGTCGGCGCGTCCCTGGACGCGATCCGGTCCGTCCTGCACAAGCTGCCCGCGGGGGTCGCTCCGAACCGCGCGGTCCAGCTGAGAGCGGCCCGCTGCTGGCGGGAGCACCTGGACCAGGAGTCCCGCGAGCTGCGGGCCCGGTACCAGCGATTGACTCAGCCATTGGCGTGAGCTTCTTCGCCTGACGTCTAGCCACCATCATCCGGGCCGGACGCGGCCGAGCACGCGGCCCGTGACATTGCCGGGCCTCTGGTCAGGTCCACTGCACACTCGTTTCCACGGCCGGTACAAGGGTCGCGAGCAGTGCGAACACGGCGCGCAGGTCGGCCTGGCTCGGCGTGGGCAACGCGGTCGACCCGCCAATCATCAGGAGGTGCGGTACCAACGCGGCGACGCGCGCCTGGTCCGGGTCGGGCAGGACGTCGCGCCACAGAGGGGTGAGGGCCTCGAGCCGTGCCGTGTCGACCCGCTCCTGCACGGTGCGCGCGGCCGGGTCGGCGAACGCCCATCCGCGGACCGCGGCCTCGAGGCGGGGGTCGAAGGAGAAGTGGTCCGGCAGCCGTGTCAGCGCGTCCCGGGGCGGCAGGCCGGCGACGGCCGCCAGGGCTCGTCCCACCGCATCCAGAGAGTCCTGCTCGTACCGATCCAGGATCGCCTGCCGATAGTCCTCGATCCCGCCGAAGTGGTGATGGAAGGAGCCCTTCGTCAGCCGCAGCCGCCCTGCGATCCTGTCGATTCGTAGGCCTGTGGTTCCTTGCTCGCTGAGAACAACCAGGCCTTCGTCGATCCACTGCTCGCGCGAAATCATCTATAGAACATACCATGCCGCATGGTATGTTCGGCGGATGGTGCTGCTTCCCGACCCTGCCTGGCCCGTCGTCGTGCTTGCCGTGATCTCACTCGTGGACGGCGTCCTGTGCCTCAAGCCTGCCTCCTTCATCGCCGCGTGCTTCGACGACGTCGGCTTTCCTCGCACGTACTGGTGGGTGGCGTCGCCGATCAAGTTCGCTGCGGCCGCAGGTCTCGTGGCTGGCATCTGGATCCCAGGACTGGGTGCGCTTACCACCGCCTGCCTGGTGCTGTACTTCGTGCTCGCGATCGCCATGCACGTCCGGGCGCACGACTTCGGCCGGAACCTGTTCCTCAACGCCACGGGGATGCTCCTGCTCTGCGTCGCGACGCTCGTGTTCACGTGGTCGTGAAGTCCGCCGTCATCGCCATGTCCTCGTGCTCCAGGTTGTGGCAGTGCAGCAGGAACGCCCCCGCGTGGTCCGCGAACCGGACTGCCACCTCGACCCCTCCCAGGGAAGCTGCCGTCGTAGGTCCGCGACGCCGATGCCGAGCGCCACCGCGACCGGGCTTTCGTTTGAATGTGGAAGGATTGAAAATGCGCGCGAACGGGTGAAAGCCAACTCGGAGGTGTTACATTCCAATGCGGAATGATTCAATCTGGATGCGGACCGATTGAATCCGTTTCCTGGACGTGACCGGCCTGTGAACAATGGTCGACCCGCTTGAAGATCCCGATTTTGTCTCGGCATGATGAAAGCAATTCACCGCGACAAAAACGAGGGGTCATCGTGAATCACCAGCCCATTCTCACCGTGACAGGCATGCTCGCGGCCAGGGCCGAGGAGAGGCCCGACGCGACCGCGATAGAACGTGTCGGCGCCGGCCGGCTCAGCTACACGGCATGGAACCGGCGCTCCCGCGCGGTCGGCCACGGCCTCGTCGCCCGGGGCGTCCAGCCCGGTGACCGGGTGGTCGTGCGCGCCTCCGGTGACTGGATCGCCTTCGCGGTCGCCTACGTCGGGGTGCAGGCCGCCGGCGCGATCGCCGTACCGGTGCTGGCGTCCGGCAGCGACGACCACATCGCCCGCGTCTGCGCGGAGGCCGGGGCGGTCGGCGTCATCGCCGACGTGCCCGTGGCCGGGCTCCCGGGCTGGTCGCAGACGGTGCGCCAGCTCGAGGCGGGCCGGCCGACCGGCTCGACCGGGGTGGCGGTGAGCGGCGCGGACGACGCCGAGATCCTCTTCACGTCCGGGACGACCGGACGGCCCAAGGGCGTCGTCTCCACCCACGACAACCTCACGCACGCGGTCCGGCCGCGCGGTGACGTCGCGCCGACGGGGGAGGAACCGGTGCGGAGGGTCCTGCACGCGCTGCCGCCCGCCACGAACGCGGGCCAGAGCCTCATGATGCAGACGCTGAGCGCTGCGCCGCACAGCATGATCGTGCTCGAGAAGTTCGACGCCGACGGTTTCCTCGGTGCCGTGCAGGAGCTTCGGCCGGACGACGTGGTGCTGGTCCCCGCCTACGCGCTCGCGCTCCTGCGGGTCGGGACGCGGTACGACCTGAGCGGGGTGCGGCAGGTGCGGACCACGAGCGCGCCGATCTCGGCCGCCACGCTGGCCCGGCTCGCCGAGCTGTTCCCGACGGCGAGCATCGTGAACATGTACACCTCGACCGAGAGCTGGCCCGCGCGCCTTCGGATGCGCTTCGACCCGGTCCGGCCGTTCTCGCTCGGCAAGGCGCACGGCCGGAGCGAGGTACGCATCGTCGACGGCTCCGGTGAGCCGGTGGCCGCGGGCGTGTCGGGGTCGGTACAGCTCCGGATGGACGGCGTGCGCCCGCGTCGCTACTGGAACGACACGGACGCGAGTGCCCGGGTCTTCCACCCGGACCGGTGGGTGAGCACCGGCGACGTGGGCAGGCTGGACGACGACGGGTACTTCTACCTCGAGGACCGCAGCGCCGACACGGTCAACGTCGGCGGGCGCAACGTGTCCACGCTCGCCGCGGAGGGCGCCCTCGAGGACCACCCCGACGTGGAGGAGGCGGCGGCGTTCGGGCTGCCGCACCCGACGCTCGGGCAGTACCTCGTCGCCACCGTCATCGGCTCCAAGGGCCTCGATCCCGACCAGGTCCGCTCCTTCGCCGCCGCGCGGCTGGGGGAGTCCGACGCCCCCAAGCGGGTCGTCCAGGTCGGGCGCTTCCCGCGCAACGCCCTGGGCAAGGTCGTCAAGCGTGAGCTGGCCGCCAGCGTCTCCGGGCTGATCGCGCGGGACGCCGGGCACGGCGTGGTGGCGAGCGACACCGAACGCGCGGTGGCGGCCATCTGGGGGCGGGCCCTGGACGTGGCTCCCGCCACGATCGGCCCGGACGCCGAGTGGCTCTCGCTCGGCGGATCGTCGCTGGAGGCGGCCGAGGTAGCCCTGCTCGTCGGCGACGAGCTGGGGCGGGACGTGCCCGAGCGGGTGCTGCACACGAACCCGACCCTGCGCGCCTACGCCGCCGCCGTGGACGCGGCGCCGCCGGCGGACCAGGTCCGGCTGCGACCCCTGGGTCGCGCTACCCGGGGGGTGGCCGGATGAGCACGCTGTACGCCGCGACGCACTATCAGCGCTCCCTCTACGACGCGACCGGCGGGCAGGCCTCCGGCGTCAACGTCGGTGCGGCCGTGCGGATGCGCGGCCCCGCCGCCCCCGGCCGGGTCCGCGCCGCACTCGACGCGCTGACGGCCCGCCACGAGGCTCTGCGCACAACACTCACTCGCCAGGGCACGAGCGGCGGCACCGGCGACGTCGGCCCCGCGCACCAGATCGTCGGCGACCACGCCCCGCCGGACCTGCGCGAGGTCAGCGTCGCCGACGTCGCCGAGGACCAGCGGGAGCCGGCCTGCGCCGCGCTCCTGCAGGAAGAGCTGCGGCGGCCGTTCGTGCTGGCGGACAGCCCTCTTGCCCGGGCCGTGCTGGTGACGCTCGCCGACGACGACCGGGTGTTCGCCGTGATCGCGCACCACGCGATCATGGACGGCTGGTCCGCCGGCGTGATCCGCGACGAGCTCCCGCACCTGTACGAGCACGGCGCGAGCGCGACGCTTCCGCCGCCCGCGCTGCACCTCGCCGACTACGCCGTGTGGGAGGCCGAGCTGGCCGACGACCCCGCGACCCAGCGGCACTGGCACGCCGCCCTGGCCGACGCCCGTCCCCGCCTCACCTTCCCGCACACCGTGTCCGACGTCGGGGCGGTCGCCCGCACCACGCCGCGTCCGCTCCCGCTCGACCACGGCCTGACGCTGGGTGCGTTGCACCCGCTCATGGCCGCGGAGCGGGCGAGCGTGACCGCCGTCCTGCTGGCCGCCCTCGCGGCGTCCCTGAGCGACCACGCGACGAACGAGCGGATCACGTTCGGCGTCATGCGGTCGAACCGTCAGCAGCGTGACGTCCGCGGCACGGTCGGGTTCCTCGCCGGGCACGTGCCCGTCACGGTGGACCTGTCCGGCGACCCGTCGTGCGCGACGCTCGTCGGGCGCACCGCCGACGCCTATGACCGGGCGATCTCCCGCCCGGCACCGGCCGGCGTGCTCCGCGAGGCGCTGCCCGACGTCGGCCATGGGCCACTGTTCGACGTGTCGCTGAACTACAGCCACGGACAGCAGGCCGACACGGTGGTCACGGGCGCTGGGGTCGCGTTCTCGCCGTTCGACCTCGCGCACGAGGAGCCCACCGACCACCCCTGGTGGGACGGCGCCTCCCTGCTGGACTTCCAGGTCGGGTCCGATCCGGCCGGGAGACTCTCGGGTGTCCTCGTGGCGGACGCCAACATGCTGGGGGACCCGGAGGCGGCCGGTTTCGCCGAGCGGTTCGCCGCCGCGCTGCGCAGGTTCGCCGACCGTCCCGGAGACCGCATCGGTGATCTCGGCACCGCGCCGGAGCTGGCCCGGTGAGCGCGCTCGCCGCCGCCGCCGGGACCGTCGTGCTGCCGGCCACCCATCTCCAGCAGGAGTGGGTCGCCGCGGTCGGCGGACGCGAGTCCAACCACAACATCCCGCACGCGATCGAGATCACCGGACCGGTGGACCTCGGCGACCTCGCCGCCGTGCTGACGGCGCTGGTGGAACGGCACGAGACCATGCGCGCGGCCTTCGTCCACGCCGGCGCCGGGATCGCCCAGCAGGTCGTCGCGCCGTTCGTTCCCGACCTGGGGTTCGAGGACCTGTCGCGCCTGCCGCAGGCGGACCGGCGTGCCGCGCTCGAGGAGATCGCGGTCCAGCGGTGCGAGCAGCCGGTCGACCTGTTCACCGTGCCGCTCTGGTCGGCCGTCGTGGTCCGGATGGCGCCGCAGCAGCATGTCCTGCTGACCGTCTGGCACCACGCCGTCTTCGACGGGTGGTCCAACGCGGTGCTGTTCCGCGACTTCCACCAGCTCTACCGGGCGCGGCTCGACCCCGGGTACCCGCCGCCGCCCGCGCCGAAGGTCCAGGCGGGCGACTACGCCGCCCACGAGCGCACCCTCGGGCTCGGGGCGAACGCCGGGTACTGGGGCGAGCAGTTCCCGGCCGACCCGCCGCGCCTGCCCGTGGAGCGCACCGGCCCGGACGACCCCCTGTGGCTGGAGGCGCACCCCCTTCCGCTCGTGGCGGCGGCTGCGGCCGGCGCGGTGCTCCGGATCGGCGCGCAGCACGGCGCCAAGCCGGCCAGTGCCCTGCGCGCCCTGGTCCTGGCGTCGCTCACGCCCTACCTCGGCGACGACGTGATGATCGGGTGCGTCACGGCCAACCGGGACGTCCCGGGGCTGTCGCAGACCGTCGGTCTCGTCAGCGACCACGTGCCCGTCCGGGTCGACCTGCGGGACAACCCGTCGTTCGGCGAGCTCGCCGGCCGCGTCCACGACGCCACGCGGCGCGCGCACCTGCACCGCGTCCCGGTCGGGGTGCTGCGTCAGGAGCTGCCCGGTGCGATCCAGCCGGACGGCTCGTTGTTCGACCTCTCGATCAACTACATGCCGCATGCCCGGGCCAGGGCCGTCACGATCACGGCGGCGGACGGCGGCAGCATCGGCATGCTCCTCCGTCCGCTGCCGACCGACCGGCTCCGGCCGCGGATGGCGTCGTCGTTCAGCGGGGCCGTGCGCCTCGGTTTTCAGCTCCGCCACTCGCACGAGGGCCATGTCTCCGGCGATCTGTGGGCGCACCGCCCCGCGTTCAGCACGAGGACGCTCGATGCGCTGACGGGAAACCTGGGCCGCGCGGCACACGAGGTGCTCGCCTCGCCCGGGCGGGGGATCAGGGACCTGGCGGTCCGGGGAGGGGGTGCGGACTAGCCCGGCGACGTCGCCATCGCGAGCCGCTGCTGGGTCGCCCAGGCCTTGGCGGTCACGGCCACCGGGATCTCGGGATCGAGCAGCCAGGCGGTCTCCAGGCCGTTGACGAAGGCGATGATCTCGACGGCCTTGAGGCGGGTGTCGACGTCGGCCCGGATCTCGCCACGGTCCTGCGCGGACGCCAGGACCGCGGCGACCCGGTCGACGGTCGCGTGGTACCGGCCGGCCAGCCGGGGGTGGAGAGCGCCGTCCTCGCCGAGGTTCTCGACGACCAGCACCGTGTGCATGCCGACCGTCTGGGAGTGGCCGGCCCAGCGCGTGACGTTGTGGGCGATGACGTCGAGGATGCCGAGGCCGGCGTCGGCGTCCCTCCACAGGATCTCGTCCTCGGTCTCGTCGCGCCGGTCCAGCACGGCGTTGAGCAGCGCCTCCTTGGTCGGGTAGTGATAGAGGAGGCCGCTCTGCGACACCCCGGCCTCGGCGGCGATCTCCGCGAGATTGGTGCCGCGGGACCCGTTGCGCGCCACAAGACGGGTGGCGGCGTCGACGATCAGCTCCTTCCGGGCCCTGCCCTTCGCCGACTCGGTCTTCTTGACGCCGCCGGCATCTCGTGCCGCCCCAAGATCATATTGCCGTCCCATATCCAGACCCTATCTCTCTACTTGACGGCGCCCTGCAGAAGGGCCTTCACGAAATGCCGCTGGAAGAACAGGAAAACCAGCAGCGAGGGGGCGATGATCAGCAATGAACCGGCGCACAACAATGCGATGTTCGTACCGTGCTCACCCTGGAATGCGCCCAGCCCGCCGGCAACGGTACGCATGGTCGGGTCGTCGATGAGCACGAGCGGCAGCAGGTACTGGTTCCAGGTCGCCAGGAAGAACAGGATCGTGAGTGCCGACAGCGCAGGCACCGCGAGCGGCAGCTGGACCTGACGGAAGATCTGCCACGGGGTGGCGCCGTCGAGCTCGGCGGCCTCGGTCAGCGCCGTCTCCACCCTGAGGAAGCTCGCCCGCATCCAGAACACCCCGAACGGCATGAGCAGCCCGATGAGCGGCAGGATGACGGCCCACCGTGTCCCGAGCAGCCCCATGTCGCGCAGGTTGTAGTAGAGCGGCGTGATGAGCGCCTCGAACGGCAGGGTCAGCCCGACGAGCAGCAGGGCGTTGACGAGCCTGCCGCCGGGGACGTCGAGCTGCGCGAGCCCGTACCCGGCCGCGGCGGCCATGGCGACGGCGGCCGGCACGACGCCCAGCACGATCAGGACGCTCGACTCGAACAGCGCGAGGAAGTTCGCCGCGGTCCAGGCGTCGGCGAAGTTCTGCCACTGCGGGTCCTCGGGCCAGGCGAGCCCGGGCGGTGTGCTGTTCTGCGGTGCGAGCGCGGCCGTGAGCATGCTGAGCAGGGGCAGGACCGCGAACGCCATGAGCGCCACGAGGATGACGACCCGCGAGACGAGGCCGTGGCGGGTCGACGAGACGGTGTTCATCCGTGCCTCCCGAGTCGCTGGATGGGCCAGATGACGAGCAGGACGAGGGCCGCGAGGAAGACGGCGAGGGCAGAGGCCTGGCCGACCTGCTGCTCCAGGAAGGTGAGCCGGTAGATCTCCACGCCGGGCACCATCGTCTGGTACCCCGGGCCGCCCTGGGTCGCGATCTGGACGACGTCGAAGCTGGCCAGTGCCGCGATCGTGCCGATGGTCGCGCAGACGGCGATCTCCCCGCGGAGCCCGGGAAGAGTGACCGCGAAGAACTCGGCGACGCGACCCGCTCCGTCCAGGCGGGCGGCCTCGTAGAGCGAGGGGTCGATCTTGCCGACGCCGGACAGCAGGAGCACCGTGCAGAAGCCGAACGACAGCCAGAACCCGATGACGCCGACGGCCGGCAGCGCGAACGTGAAGTCGCCGAGCCACGCTCGCGTCAGGGACTCCAGGCCGACCGCGCTCAGCGCCTGGTTGACGAGCCCGTCGGTGGAGAACATCCACGTCCACGCGATGCCCGCCGCCACCGGCGGCAGCACCTGGGGGACGAACAGCACGACCCGCGCCGTGGTGTTGAACGCACCGATCCGGAGCTCCCGGATGAGGCTCGCGGCAACAAGCCCCAGGCTGACCGGGAGGACGGTGTAGAAGAAGATGAGGACGAACGCGTGGAGCACCGACCCGAGCAGCTCGGGCTCGGTGAAGATCGCCCGCCAGTTGTCCAGGCCCGCCGGCGTCGCCGGCCCGATGCCGTCCCAGTCGTAGAACGAGAACTGCACGGACTGGCCCAGCGGGTACAGGACGAACGCGCCGTACATGATCATCGCCGGCGCCACCCAGAGCAGGGCGCTCCACCGCCGTGCCGGACGCCGTCGTCGTCGTCGAGCAGGATGTGGGCCTGGTGGTGGCCCGGTGTCCGGAGCGGTCGCAGTCCGGTGTTGCACCAGGTGGCCTGGTGGTTCGGTACCCGTGTCCCGTGTCATGGTCTCACCCCCGGACATCTACTTCTCCGCCTCTTCGTAGTCCTTCTGGATCGCCGCGGAGAACTCGGCCGGTGAGGTCTTCCCGGCCACGAGCAGCTGGGTCTGCGGGACCAGGGTGTTGGCGTGCATCGACGCGGTCGAGTTCGACATGAAGTCGACCAGGCCGTCGCTCTCCAGCAGCATCTGGAACGACTCGACGGTGCCGGCGACGAGCGACCCGGGCTCGGAGTCCGGCAGGGACGCGTCCTCCGGCCCGCCGGGCGGCAGGCCGAGCAGGTCGAGCGTGCTCTGCCGGGCGCCGTCGTCCGTCTGGATGAAGTCCAGGAACGCGGCCGCGACGTCGTGCTGGTCCGACCTGGTGGGGATCGCGAGCACGCCGGCGGCGGTCATCGCGGTGAAGGGTTCGCCGGCGTCGTCGGGCGGGAAGAGGAAGAAGCCGATCTCGCCACCGCCTGCTTCCTGGAGCACGGGTGCCTGCCAGTTGCCGCTCGGGAAGAAGACGCCCTCACCCTCGGCGAACCTCGCCGGGGCCTGGGTCTGGTCGATGCTGTTGACGTCCTCCGGCAGGTAGCCCTCGTCGCTCCAGCCCTGGAGCGTCGTGGCGGCGTCCACCAGGGCGGGTGTGTCGATGTCGGCGCCCGGCGTGTTGTAGTTCCAGTCCTGGACCACCTGGGTGCCGTCCGCGGAGTTCATCTGGAGGTTCTGCAGCGGGTACGCAAGCCCGCCGTCCTTGCCGTTGACCATCATCGGCAGCAGGCCGGCGTCCTTCGCCTTCTGCATGCTCTCCTCGAGGTCGCCGAGGGTGGCGGGCGGCTCGGACATGCCGATCTGCTCCGCGAGGGACTTGTTGTAGTAGATGCCCGTCAGCCCGAACCCCGGTCCGGCGCCGTACAGGTGCCCGGTGCCGCGCTGTCGCCCGTCGTCGCCCACGCGGGTGGAGGCGAACTGCGACTGCGGCCACGCGGTCCAGCCGTACGCCTCGGCGTACGGGTCCAGGTTGGTCAGCAGCTTGTCCTCGACCAGGTTCCCGAAGGAGGCCAGCCGGACCAGGTCGGGTACCTCCGTGCCCGAGATCAGGCGGGGGACGTTCGTCGTCAGGCTGTTGAAGTCCTCGCCGGTCACCTGCACGGTGACGTCGGGGTGCTCGGCCTGGAAGGCCTCGCCGAGCGCCTCGTAGAGCGGCACGTCAGGGGTGGACACGAGCACGTCGAGGGTGACCGGCTCGTCGCCGATGCTCGTGCTCACGTCCGTCGGCGTGTCGGACAGCGGGCTCTGCGCGCCCGGCGCGCCGCACGATGCCAGGAGGGCCGTCAGGACGACGGGAAGGGCGATGTTCCGGCCCGGTCGGAGGCTTCGCCGGGGGAGAGTGGTGTTGGTACGCATGACAGCTCCTCACGAATGGATGTCGGACGGTGTGCTGATCGCGAGACCCGCGCGGTCCGGCTCTCGGCGGGCAATGGCTCGGTGGGCGAAGGCTCGGCGCAGCGCCGAGCCGGCCTTGTCCAGGGCGTCGGTCGCGTCCGGCATGACGCCGAGATACTCGATGAACCCGTGGATCTGGCCCACGTAGTCGTGGACCTCGACGGGGACGAGGTCCTCGCGCAGGCGCGCGGCGTACTCGACGGACTCGCCGCGAAGGATGTCGTGCTCGGCGGTGATGACGACGGCGGGGGAGACGCCGCGCAACGTCTCGGCGTGCAGCGGCGAGACGACGGGAGAGCGTCGCATCGGCCGGTCGGGGACGTAGGCGTCCCACAGGTAGGCGATCCGCTCGAACGCCGTCCGGCCGTAGTCGGCCGTCCCCGCGAAGGTCGAGTACGACTCGACGAACCGGCGTTTGCCCGGGGTGTCCATGGTGCTGTCCAGGACCGGGTACACGAGCAGCTGTAGCGCCAGGTCGACCTGGGAGTCCCGCGCCCGGAGCGCGGCCGCCGCCGCGAGGTTCCCTCCGGCGCTGTCGCCCCCGACCGCGACCCTGGAGAAGTGTCGCCGGGCCCAGCCGACGGCGGCCCAGGTGTCGTCGAACGCGGCGGGGAACGGGTGCTCGGGAGCGAGCCGGTAGTCGATCGTGAGCACGGCGCACCCGGCCCGGTTGGCGATCGCTCGCGCGACGCCCTCGCAGCAGTCCAGGTCGCCGAGCATCCACCCGCCGCCGTGCATCCAGACCAGGACGTCGTCCTCGTCGCCCCGTGGTCGGTAGAGCCGGGAGGGGACGCCGCCGGCGTCGACGGTCTCCGCGGAGGCGACGGGCTCCAGCCGGCCGCGGAACGCGAGGACGTGGTCGCGGGCCTGCTTCCGCAGTGCGGGGACGTCGCGGCCCCAGTGGTTCACCTGGGGTGCGAGCGAGTCGAGGTACCTCTGTACCTGCGCGCTGGGCACGGGTCTGATGGGTGTCGCCATGGGCTCCTCCTTGAGCGGGGCGGGCCTGCGGTGTCAACAGGCAGGCAAGAGTGACCACTTCGTCGTGGTCTTCTGGCATCGATGTGGAGTCTGCGGTCGGTCACCGCTGGTCGGGACCTCGCAGTACGCGGTCAGTGAGTGCCGCACCGCTGCGGCACGTGCCGTGAATACCGACTGAGTAGTCAGTCTGTTCTGTGCTTTTGAATCTAGCTCGCGCTTGGCGATGTGTCCAAGCCACCGGATGCGGTGTAACCGATTCGTGACCCCCCGGGCCACGTTCAGCGCCTACAGCGTCGATGAATCTCGCGGCGCCCCGGGGTCTACGGTTCGTTCCCCTCCCGTCGCTTGAAGGAGACATCCGTGAAGCTTCTGCTCACGTCCGCCGGTGTCAAGAACGCGAGCATCCATGACGCGCTGCTCGGACTGCTCGGTCGGCCGGTCGCCGAGTGCGACGCCCTCTGTATCCCCACCGCGATGTACGGGCACCCCGAGGTCGGCCCGGGAGTCGGGGCGTGGAACTTCATCGCCGGACGCTCCGCCGAGCCGATGACCGAGCTCGGGTGGAAGTCCGTGGGGGTGCTGGAGCTGACGGCGCTGCCCACGATCGACCGCGACCACTGGGTCCCCAGGCTTCAGGCCGCGGACGTCCTGCTGGTGGCGGGCGGTGATGCCCTGTACCTGAGCCACTGGATGCGGGAGTCCGGTGTCGCGGACCTCCTGCCGTCGCTCACCGAGACGGTCTACGTGGGGATGAGCGCGGGCAGTATGGTGATGGCGCCCCGCATCGGGCAGTTCTTCGTCGGGTGGACGCCGCCGTCAGGCGGGGACGCCACGTTGGGGGTCGTCGACTTCTCGATGTTCCCGCACGTCGACCACCCGATGCTGCCGTACAACACGATGGCCGCCGCCGAGCTGTGGGCGGCCGGGATCGGTGGTCCGGCGTACGCGATCGACGACGACACCGCCCTCGTCGTGGTCGACGGGTCCGTCGAGGTCGTGTCCGAGGGGAGCTGGAAGCTCTTGGGCGGCCAGTAGATCGCATGCATGCGTGACGACGTCGGATTGCTCGCGGTACCTGTGCAACCTTTGACCCATGTGACCCGTAGTGGGTGGCATGAGGCGGGAGAGCGGGACAACCATGGGCGACCTCGGGGTGGGCATGCCGTCGGACGGCGGTGCGGGGCTCGGTGTGCTGGTCGAGGTGCCGCGGACCCGTGACGCGGAGTTCACGGCGTTCGTGCGGGACTGCGGGCCGTACCTGCACCGGACCGCGTACCTGCTGTGCGGGGACCCGCACCGCGCGGAGGAGCTGGTCCAGTCGACGTTCGAGCGGGTCTACCGCACCTGGGCCAAGGTCAAGCCGGGCACGCAGCGCGCCTACGCGCGCCAGATCCTGGTCAACCTACGCATCGACGGCTGGCGGCACACCCGCCGCGAGTCGTTCCCGGGCGACGACAAGATCCCCGTCGCGCCGGCCTCGGACCATGCCGGGCACGTGGTGCTGCGCGACGAGCTGGTCCGCGGGCTGGCGCAGCTCCCGGTCAGCCAGCGGCGGGTCGTGGTGCTGCGGCACCTGCTGGACCTGCCCGAGGCGGAGGTCGCCCGGGAGCTCGGGATCGCCGTCGGCACGGTGAAGGCGGCCAACTCGCGCGGGCTGGCCCGGCTGCGGGACCTGCTCGTGGCGCAGACCGAGACGATCGAGCCGGTGGCCTTCGACGAGCAGACCGTGCTCGACCGGAGCCGGGCCGCGCTGCGCCGGCGCCGGGCCCGGCAGGCGGTCGGGGCCGCGTGCGTGGTGCTCCTGCTGGCGTTCGGGGTCGTGACGCGTGGGCCGGTGCCGTTGCCCGTCGTGGGCCCGGTGGTGCTGCCGGGCGGGGACCTGATCGCGCGCCTGTTCGACGGCGGCCGGGTCGAGCGCACCGACGGGTTCACACCGGTGCCGGGACCGGACCTGGCGGGCAGCACGCCCCTCGCCTGCCCCGAGAACGTGCCCGGTCCGACGCCGGCCCGGGCACCGGAGGCCGGCGAGGATGTCGGCGTGGTGGTCGATCCCGTCGTGGTCGACGCCGCCGACGCCCGCCCCCTGAGCTGCTACGACGTCGACGTCGAGGCGGTCACACCAGCGGCGTTCGACGACGAGACGGGCAGGCCGGTGACAAACGACGGGAAGCCGATGCCGCAGCTCGGCGGGCTCACCGAGACCGGCGACATCTGGGCTGCCGAGGGGCAGTTCGGGCCCAGCGGCGCGCTCGAAGGAGCATTCGTCCAGGCCGATGCCCACCGTAGCGACGGGCCGACCACGTCGATACCGGCCGACACGATCAACGACGTCGTGCTGGTGCCGTACGACGTCGCTGCACGGGGTGACCGGGTGGTGTGGGGCGAGACGACCGGCGAGCAGGGTCCCACTCGCACCAGCCAGGTGCGCACCTTCCAGGCCGGCGGGGAGCCCAGGACGCTCACCACCTACGAGGGATACGTGTGGGAGGTCGCGCTCACCAGCGACCACGCGCTGTGGACGGACGGGGCGTCGGAGGACGAGCGGCGCCTGCTCACCACTGCCCTCGACGGCGCCGGGGCACCGACGGAGCTCGCGGACCACGTCACTGCTGTCACGGCGGACGACGACGAGGTGGTCGCTGCCGTGCTGGGACCCGGGTCCGCTGACACCCGCACGACGTCGATCCGGTTGTTCGAGGATCTGGCCGACGAGAACTTCACCGGCAGCACGTTGTTCGAGATCGAGCACGGCCCGTCGGACAGGGTCCTGGAGGTCGCCGTCTCGGATGATCTCGTTGCGTGGACGACGGTGTCCGACACGCAGGGCACGACGCTCTTCGTCGTCGACCGGCGTGGTGGGACGGACAGCGTCGTGCGGGCTCCCGACGAGAGCATCAACGGCCTGCGTGCGTCGGGCAGCCTGCTCCTGTGGAACAGCGCGGACGGCGAGGACCCCAAGGGGCCGGCCTACCTGTATCGCGCCCTACCCGCGGTCTCCGGGTACGACGGGCCGGACCTCGCCCGGTTCGTAGGCGACACCGAGAGGGCGGACCTCGCCGGCGACCGCGTCGTCTGGGGCGAGGGCTTCGTCCCGCAGACCGCGTTCGCCCGGGCGTGGCTCATCGAGGGCACCGTCACCCCGACGCTCGACCGCGGCTGACCGGACTCTTCGACCGGGCATGGTCGAGCCGTCACAGTGTCGAGGGTGCCGCTCATCGCTGGCCCCGTCGCCGGTAGCGCGACACATGGTCCGTGATGAGATCGTGAGCGAGCGTGATGTCCCGGGCTCGAGCGCGCGCTTGGGTACCAGGATCGGGGTCGGGAAGCTGCTGCTGGCGCCGTAGAGCAAGAACACCTTCTCGGTCTCGACAGCAGACTTCACCGCGTTCCACTTGTGCGTCGAGGCCACCGATTCCTGTTCCAGTGTGATCCCGTCTGCGTCGATCCTGCAGATTGTCGGGTTCCTGGCGCCTGACTGCCCCGCCCAGAGACGCCTGGGTACCACGCTGGGCACGAGAAGGTTCCAGACCAGCGCGGCGACGGTGGCGACGGTGAGGGTCAAGCCAAGGGCGCGAGCCGCTGGATAGTTCCACGAACCCACGGTCAGCAGCAGCCCGACCACGGAGGAAACGGCGAAGTAGGTAGCCATGCGGCGCGGTACGAAGGTCAGGCGAACGAACTCTTTGACGTCACCAAGTTCAGGCGTCCATTGAACGTTGATCTGCGGTCGCGCAGCTGGGGTGTCGGAATCCACGGGGCGAGTCTTCCAGCCGTATCGGCGAGACCGAGCAAGCCCACACCAAGACTGCTCAGAGAGGGTTGGCTCACTGGCGTTCCGGGCTGTGTCGCGGGCACCACCGACGAAGCGGGCCCACTCGTAGTGGGCCCGCCTTTGTTGTGTCGTAGAGGATCCGCAGGTCCACAGCTAGACGCGGCCTCCCGCTGTCGCCGCATCCGGCGCGTACCGCTCCGGAGCGCTCGGCTCCGGGGCGGTCGGCGTCGTGAACCACCCTCCGTAGGTCAGCAGCAGCCCCATGACCGCCAGCGCGGCGAAGAAGATCCGGGCCGCGATCGTCGCGGTCGGCGAGTCCATGGTGGCGTCGACCCCGGTCTGCATCGCGTCGGGCGTGACGATCAGGGCGAACCCGCGGAGAGCTACGAACCAGCCGAACAGTGACACGGTGATCGCGAGCGGGCCGCGCCAGCTCCGGTGCCCGCCGATGATGATCAGGCCGCCCAGCAGCATCATGGCGCCGAGCATCAGGACCAGGATCGGCTGGGCGAACAGGTCGCCGATTCCCTCCATCCCGTCGGGCAGGCGGATCGCGTAGATGGTGGTGAACGTGGCGACGTAGGGACCGATGACGCGGGCGAACGCCCGGGTTCGCAGCTGTGCCTCGATGCTGGCAGCACGCATGGTCTTACTCCCTCTCCTTGGGGCGGTAGCCGACCTGATGGAGGACGGCGCGCAGGAAACGCTCGGTGTCCTGCGCCGTGCAGGTGTCCGGGTAGGTGACCAGGTGCTGCCAGCCCGCGCCGGAGAGCAGATCCAGCAGGACCTGCGGGTCGGTGTCCGCGGGCAGCTCCCCGCGGTCCCTGGCCTGCTCGAAGACCTTCATGCGGGTATCGCTGCGCTGGTCCCCGAACTGGTTCTGGTAGGCACGTGCGATCTCGGGGTAGTCCTCGAACGCGCCGTAGAGCCGACGCAGGAGCCGGCGCTGGCGGGTGTCGGCGAGGACGGACGCCCAGCCGGTCAGCAGGTGCTCGACGTCGCGGATCTCCGGCGTCGCCGACGGATTCCCGTTGGCGGCCTCGAACGCAGCCAGCAGGAGCTGGGTCTTGTCCGGGAAGCGCCGGCACACTGTGGCCCTGGTGACCCCCGCACGCCGGGCCACCTGCTCGACGCTGGTCGCGTCAGCGCCGCGTTCGATCAACAGGTCGAGGGCGGCGGCCAGGATGGCGGCGTCGGCCTCGCTGCTGCGCGGCCGGCCGGGGGCACGGTCGGTGGTTCCCATGCGACTTACAATACAGTGCAGCTCTGTATTGTAAATGGCGCCGGCGTGCGAACTACGACTCCGGGTGCGATGAGGGTGCTGCGGTGAAGAGGCGGTCCAGGTGTTGATCGATGGCGGCCAGTGCGGCCCGGGGGTCGATCACCCCGAGCTCGAGCAGAGGCGTGAACCCGGTCAGCGCGATGATGAGATCTGTCTCGATGTCCGGGTCTCGGTCCGGAGCGACCTGGCCCTGAGCGATCGCCTGTCGGACGAGCTGCTCGACCATGGCGCGACCGTCACGGAGCCCGAGGGCCGCCTGGTCGCGGAGTGCCGGATCGTGCAGGGCCTCCAGGACGTAGGCGGCGCTCATCCGGGATGAGGCGCGGGAGTCGGCGTGCAGGGGCAGCATCTCGGCGAGCACCAGGCGCAGCACGTCCCTGGGGTGCGGCGGTTGGTCGAGCGCGGCCAGCCCGCGGGTGACCCGGTCGCCGGTCCGGTCGGCGGCACGCTCCATCGCGAAGGTCAGCATCGCCTCGCGGGTCGCGAAGTAGTGCTGTAGCTGCCCGAGCGAGACCCCTGCTTCGCGGGCGACCTCACGCAGCGTCGCCCGGGTCCAGCCGTGCTGGTCGACGACCCGCCACAGTGCCTGGGCGATCGCCTCGCGTCGTTCCTGGTGGTCCACGAGCTTCGGCACCTGGCCGCCCCTCTCCGTTGGCAATACGCATGACATAATACACGCGTATTGAAACCTGGATCGGAGTGACGATGGCTGATGACCCGCACCCACCGCCCGCGTTCTTCAACCCGTACGCCGTCGCCATCGACGAGGAGGTGGCGATCGGGCTGCTGGCTGACATGCACATCCGGAGGGCGATCGAACGTGGCGAGTTCGACGACCTGCCCGGGAGCGGCAAGCCGCTCGACCTGCCTGACCGCCACGATCCCGACTGGTGGCTGAAGAACCTGATGAAGCGCGACGGTTTCGTGCAGCTGCCGCCCTCGATCCAGCTGCGCAAGGAGGACGCCGCGCTGGACGAACGCCTCGACGAGATGTGGAGCGAGGCGGACGTGCGTCAGGAGATCGAGGAGTTCAACGGGCGAGTGCTTCGTGGTCGCTACCAGCCGCCCGCCGGACCGCCCTTGGTCACCATGCCGCGGGACGTCGAGGCGACGGTTGCCGCGTGGGCGGACCGAAGGGCGGCGCGAGCCGCGGAGGCGCGAGCGAGCGCACGCGCGGAGGCGCCCGACGAGAGCCGTCGCCACCGTCGACGCATCCGTCGGCGCCGGGGCCCGACCAGCACGGCAGCCGGCTCGGATGCCGTGCGAGACGCTCCGCGGCATGCGTAGGGTGAATTTCCGATCAGATGTCGATCTGGAGGTGCGCGATGAGCTTGCCGACGACCATGCGAGCCGCACGGATCACCGCACACGGTGGTCCTGAGGTCATCGAGGTGACCGACGTTCCGTTGCCGGCCCCGGCCGAGGGCGAGGTGTTGGTCGAGGTGGGTGCGGTGGCGTTGAACAACACCGACCTGTGGACCCGGGAGGGCGCGTACGGCCGTCCGGATGACGCGCGGGCCCGGTCGGGCTGGAGGGGGCCGATCGAGTTTCCTCGGATCCAGGGTGCGGACGTCGCTGGGCACGTCGCGAAGGTAGGTGCGGGAGTCGACCCCGGGCTCGTCGGCCGCCGGGTGGTGGTGGACCCCGCGATCTACGACGGCGAGGAACCCGACGCGAACCCGGTGGGTCTCATGGGCAGCGAGCGCGATGGTGGCTATGCCCAGTACGTGACGGCTCGCGTCGATCGAGTGCACGACGTGACCGCCTCACCCCTCACCGACGACCAGCTCGCAAGCCTGCCGACCGCCTACGGGACGGCGCTCGGCATGATCGAGCGCGGTCGGCTGCGCGCGGGGGAGACCGTCCTGGTTTCTGGTGCGTCGGGCGGTGTGGGTCTTGCGGCCGTGCAGATCGCCCGGGCACGGGGCGCGCGCGTCGTCGCCATCAGCAGCGGCTCGAAGATGGGCGCGGTCCGGGACGCCGGTGCCGACGAGGTCGTCGACCGGGCCGAGCCCGTCGTCGGACAGGTCCGCGCCGCCGCGCCGGAGGGTGTCGACGTCGTGCTCGACGTCGTGGCCGGCGATCTGGTCGGCGACGGCCTGGCGCTGCTGCGCGAGGGCGGCAGGTGGGTGATCGCCGGGGCGCTGGGTGGTTACGAGGTGACCTTCGACGTCCGGCGGCTGTACCTGCACAACGCGCAGGTGATCGGCTCCGCGATGCATACGCCCACGCATTTCGCGCTTCTGATGGACCTCGCAAGGCGCGGGGAGATCCAGCCCGTCGTCGCGGCCGAGTTCCCGTTGGATCAGGCCGCGCTGGCCCAGGAAGAGCTGGCCCGTCGGCGCCACGTGGGCAAGCTGGTCCTGCACCCGGACGGGACGTCAGCGCCGGGCGGAGCCCGCGCGCTCGCGCAGGGCATCTAGGGCGGGGGTGCCCCGAGGAGTGCCTTCTCCGGCGTGCCCCGACGAGCGCTCTGGGGCGTGACCCCGGTCCAGGCCCGGAAGGCTCGGTAGAAGGAGGTGGTGTCCCCGTATCCCAGGAGGTAGGCGACCTCAGTGGTGCGCAGGCCTTCGACGTCGAGGTAGTGGCGGGCGAGCTCCTCGCGGGTGGCGGTCAGGACGCCCTGGAACGTGGTGCCCTCCTGCCGGAGCTGGCGTTGCAGGGTGCGCGGGCTGGTCGCCAGGCGGCTGGTGACGGCGCCGATCGAGGCGTCGCCCGCCGGCAGGGTGTCGCGGAGGGCGGCACGGACCCGGTCGGTGACGGTTGCCGAGGCGTCGAGATCGGACAGCCGACGTCGCAGGTCTGGTGCGAACACCCGCCACATGGCCTCGTTCTCGGTCAGGAAGGGCCGGGACGCGTCCGCGGTGCCGAACGTGATCGAGTACGTACCGGACGTACGGACCCGGGCGCCGAGATACTCCTCGAGCCGGGGCAGGTCCGCGGGTCGGTTTGCAACCGTCACACGTGAGGGACGGACGGGCTCGCGGGTGGCGATGCGGGCGAGTGCCACCCAGAACACCAGCTCCACGACCGCCAGGAGCGGAGGTGGAGCTGACGCCGCCGACGTCGGCCAGGTGTAGGAGATCGTCAGGCCCTGACCGGACTCGGCGGACATCCGCAGGGGGCCCATGAGCGCCTTGTAGGTGGCGACGCGGCGGGCGGCGGCGGTCAGGTCGGTACTGCACAGGGCGGCGAACAGCGGCGGGGAGAACATCTCGACCGAGATCGCCCTGCCGATGTCGACTGCCAGGGACCGGTCACCTCCCTCGACCTCCAGGGCGGTCCAGAACCGGTAGTACTCGTCGGCCGACAGCTCGATGGGGCGTCTCGCGAACAGGTCCGCCGGGAGCCGCGCCCGGCGGAGCACGACGGGCGGGGCGATGCCGATGTCGCGCAGCAGCGCCTGGACGGTCGGCTCCAGCTCGAATCGTTCTCCAGCCACCATCGCAGCCTAGGCCCGGAGAGCGCCCACCGGTATGCAGATCACGCCAAGGTCATCGCACGGCGCGCCACCCCACGGTGGCGCGATCTGCAACTGGTTCGGCGCGGTGGGCCAGTGAATCCATGGGCCGGCGCCTCTAGCTTGGGTGAGGTCCGCATCGCAGAAGTGCAGTCACAGGAACAAGGAGCCACACATGGCCGACAAGATCGCCCTCGTCACCGGAGCGTCCTCCGGTATCGGTGAGGCCACCGCCCTCGAGCTGGCCTCGGCCGGCTACGTCGTGTACGCGGCCGCCCGCCGCGCCGGACGCATGGAGCACCTCAAGGATGCCGGCATCCGCCCCATCTCCATGGACGTCACCGACGAGGACTCGATGCGGGCCGGGATCGACCTGATCGTCGCCGAGGCGGGACGGATCGACGTCCTGGTCAACAACGCCGGGTACGGCTCCTACGGGGCGCTCGAGGACGTGCCGATGGACGAGGCGCGCTACCAGTTCGAGGTCAACGTCTTCGGCGCCGCCCGCCTGACCCAGCTCGTCCTGCCGCACATGCGCGCCAACCGCTCCGGGAAGATCGTCAACGTCACCTCGATGGGCGGCAAGATCCACACCCCGCTGGGCGCCTGGTACCACGCCACCAAGTTCGCCCTGGAAGCCATCAGCGACTGCCTGCGCCTGGAGCTCGAGCCGTTCGGCATCGACGTCATCGTGATCGAGCCCGGCGGCATCAAGACCGAGTGGGGAAGCATCGCCGCAGACAAGCTCCGCGCGGCGTCGGCCGAAGGTCCGTACGCGACCCAGGGCAACGCCGTGGCCGCGTCCCTGGACGAGGACGGCCGGTCCTCCTCCCCGGCGCTGATCGGACGCACCATCACCAAGGCCGTCCGAGCGCCCCGGCCCAGGACGCGCTACGCCGTGGGGTTCGGTGCCAAGCCGCTGATCCTCCTGCGCGACGTCCTGCCCGACCGCACCTACGACGCCCTGATCCGCAGGGCAACCGGGGTGCCCGCCTGAGCGACGGACGGCCCGCGTCCTGCAGGGCATTCCTCGATCAGGAGCATCGTGGTCCGATCGC
>NZ_JBHWZO010000008.1:0-50146 GCF_042728455.1 Promicromonospora sp. NPDC060204 | reverse complement strand
CGCCGTGCCGGCGCGCCCAGGGGCCCGCGACAGGGGAACCGGCCCCCGCGCGGGCTCGCTGCGTTCGGTCCGCGCACCCCCATCGCACTCTGGTCGCGCCGACACGGCGCGCCCCCACACATGACGAAGACGGCCTCGGCCAGATCACCGAAACCGTCTCTCGTCGTGCAGCTCGCGCCCGTCGTCGTGCTCCCCGTAGATCGCGGACGGTCACGGCGGCCGGCACCCGTAGCCGGCTACTCGATCGCCCGCCTAGCAACCGCCCGCACGCACTCCCCCGTGCTCACCTGTTCAGTGGTCCAATACTTCTCACGAGACAGGCAGCGACCGGCTCTCGAAGTCTCTTATCACCGCCGAACCGCATCAAGGGCGCTGCGCGTCACTACGTGATGGACTACGTCCACCCTTGATCCGATCCGACGTCGACAAGACGTGGCAGGGAGCCGGGCGATGCCCACCCACGGCCGCCAAGATGTGTGGCCAATCTGTGGCCAACGCCCTGCACGCTATGCACGATCAGGCACGTTCCCAGCAAACAGAAGCGCGAAGAATCGCGGCAGCAACCCGGCGAGTCCACCTGGGGGTCAAGGGGTCGCAGGTTCAAATCCTGTCAGCCCGACAGATCACCCCTCACCTGTTCACGCAGGTGAGGGGCGTTCTTCGTTGCCTTAGAGCCCTCGCTGCGACGAGCGTCGGAACGGGACTTGTCCCCGATCCGTCCCCGATCCGGGTTCATGCCGGCTCGGCGTCGTCGGCAGCCGGCGTAGTCGATACCGCACTGCCGGCCGCCCACCAGGCACCGAACGTGGCGCCGGCGTCGGTCAGCGCTCGGTGGTCCGGGTGCAGGTAGCGGGCGGTCATGGCCGGGTCCTGGTGGCGGCCACCCGTTGGAGCGCGTGCAGCAGTACGCCGCTGTCGGCCATCCAAGTAAGGGCCGTGTGCCGGAGCCCGTGCCGGACGAGGCCGGCGATGCCGAGGTCCTTCACGAGCTGGTCTTAGTTCGTGGCATCCCGAAGCGTCGCGGGGTGGTGCCGCCGCGTCGTCCTTGATCAGCGGCGAGTCGCCCAGCCGACCAACAGCCGTCAGACGTTCGAGCGTCTCCCGGGCCGGCTCGATGATCGGCACGACACGGTTGCGCCGGCCCTTGGTGGACTAACGGAAGGGTCGCGGCTGCGACCCGACCGCCCCGGTCAGTCCACGGTGATCGAGATGGTCTGCCAGCCCGACGCGCCGTTGGGAGCCGGCGGCGCCTTGGCCTCGGTCTGGACCTCTCCGTCCGAGTCCGTGGCGCGCACTGTGAGGCTGTGGTAGCCGGCCTCCAGATCGATCGACGTGTGCCACTGGCGCCAGGTGTCCGGCCCCACGGTCTCGGCGAGCTCGGCGGTGACCCAGTCCCCGCCGTCGGCCCGGACCTCGACCTTGCTGATGCCGGTGTGCTGCGCCCAGGCGACGCCCGCGACGGTGACGGAGCCGGCGGACGCGGGCACGGACAAGCGCGGTACGTCGATGCGCGACGCGATCTTGATCGGCCCCAGTGCGGACCAGCCGCGCGGCGTCCAGTAGCCCTCGTCGGCGTCGAAGGTGGTGACCTCCAGCGAGGTGACCCACTTCGTGGCCGAGACGTACCCGTACAGGCCGGGCACGACCAGCCGCGCGGGGAAGCCGTGCTCCAGGGGTAGCGGCTCGCCGTTCATACCGATAGCCAGCAGGCACTCGCGGTCGGGGTCCTGGAGCACATCCAGCGGCGTGCCCGCGGTGAAGCCGTCGTCGCTCGTGGAGAGCACCATGTCGGCACCCGCGCGGGGCTTGGCCCGCTCCAGCAGCGCGCGGATCGGGTAGCCGAGCCAAAGAGCGTTACCGACCAGGTCGCCACCCACGGCATTGCTCACGCACGAGAGAGTCACGTAGTGCTCCTCCATCGGCAGCTCCATGAGCTCGTCCCAGGTGAGTGTGAACGGCTCGTCCACCAGACCACGGACCTCCAGTGACCAGTCCTGCGGGTTCACCTGCGGCACGATCAGCGCGGTGTCGATGCGGTAGAAGTCCGCGTTCGGGGTGACGTACGGCGCCAGGTCGTCGAGCTTCAGGTCAGCCCCGGCGGGCACCGGGGGCGCCGTCGTGCGCGCTGCGGGCAGGCGGAGCTTCTCGCGCACGGCGCTGATCGCGGTCGAGCCCATCGACAGCACGCGCGAGCCGGCCAGCGCGAGCACCACGACACCCACGGTGATGCCCGACACGGCCAGGAAGCCACGCCGGTTCACGGCGCCGCCCGGAGTGTCACCCGCCGAGACCGCGCCGCGGGCCGGCACAGGCCGCAGCCGCGCCACGGCGGCACGCAGCAGGAGCACCGCGGCGCCCAGCCCGATGGCGCTGGGCAGTGCCCACAGCGGCGTCGCGCTCGGGCGCAGCACCGCGACCAGGACCCCGACGACGCCGACGACTCCCATCAGGACAGCGCCCGCCGGCGGGCGGCGCAGCTCCAGCCCGCCCGCGAGCGCCGCCCCCAGTGCCAGCACCACACCCATCGTGGCGAGCAGGACGGCCTTGTCGTTGGTGCCGAACCACTCCACGGCAACGTCCTTGAGCCCTGGGGGCACGGCGTCGACCACGGCGGCGCCGCCTGCGAAGAGCGTGCTGGCACCGGGTGCGACGACGGCGGCGACGAGCTCCGCGACGGCGAGTCCCGCACCGCCCGCAAGCACGCCCGCGAGCGCGGCCCAGCCCACGCCGCCCGAAGAGCGCTCGACCGAAGGCGCCGCGGGGCTCTCAATGGCCTGTGTCATGCGCTGATCCTGGTTCGGCTTGCGGCGTCGTTGAGCTGAGTGAGCTCAGCAGTGAGCTCGTTGCTCTCTGCCGCGCCGGCCGGCGCGGCTACCGACGGCAGACCCACCAGGGCCGCTGTCGCAGCCAAGGGAGCGATTCCTGACGTACGCATGACAGATCCTCCGTTGTGATGGCGGCAGGCTGCCGCCTGAGTAGGACCTAGAGGGTTCGGAGCGGTAGACGATCAGGATCGGTCAGAGTTGGTTGCCCAGCCTCATGCGCTGACCGTCCTGTCGCGACCATCACCGGTCTGAGCCTGGATCTCGACTCCGACGACCCGTCGATCGTCGCAGGCGCCTCCGCAGCTCTCGAAGCTCGCCGTCGAGGTACTCCAGCGGCTCCCGACCGGGCCGTTATGCAGTCAGTCGCCGAAAGCTTGCTGGTAGGCCGACGCGCACCTGTGCGGAAGGTCGGTCGGTATCACCACGCTGCCGACGACGTGCTGCTGTGGCTCGAAAGGTAGCGCCCGCACCCGTGTGGACCCGATCTCCTGGGCGTGGTCAGCAGGCAGGACCATCCAGCTCCGCGCATGGGAGCCGACCTCCACCACCGTGCTCCGCGCAGTCCCCGTCGGGCGCCCGCACCGGGAGTGCATCGCTCGAGGACCCCAGGCGAGGGCCGCTGGTTTTTCGTGAATCTCCAGGTCGTAGTCCTGGAAGGGGATCCTGAGGTCGGCGGGCGCAAGATCGTCCGGCCCGACGCTCTCCTGCTGAGCGACGGGATGTTTCGCGGACACGATCGCAAGCAACGCCTCCGTCCAGGCGGGCACCACGCGCAGCCCGGGCGCCGAGGTCATTCCGCGCACCAGGGCCACGTCGACCTCACCATCGCGCACTGCGTTCAGCCGCGCCGCCAGGGGCAGGTCCAGCAGGACGACGTCCGACCCCGGAACCTGCTCCCGCAGCTGGTCGATGCCGCGCTCCAGGCGAGCGCCGATCCCTGCCGCGACGCCGATGCGCATCACTCCCACCGGTGACTCCGCCACGGCCCGGACCTGGTCGGCCGCGCGGAGTGCCTCGCGGGCGGCGTCGAGGACGCGGCGCCCGGCGGCGGTCAGGCGCACCGCGCGTGGGGACCGCTCCAGCAGGCGGGTACCCAGTTCTCGCTCCAGCCGCGCGATCTGTCTGCTCACGGCAGGTTGTGCGATGTGCAACCGGTCGGCGGCCCGGCCGAAGTGCAGTTCCTCGGCGACGACGACGAAGTACCGCAGTGCGCGTAGTTCCACAGGTTGCTCCCTTGACCTGCGACGATGCCGCTGGGTAATCGCCCGCGGACGTTCTGGCCGTTGCTCACCATACGACGCCCTGCTGGAGTCGAGCCATGAACATCGAACTGGGCCTGCTCGGAGCCCACCTGCGTGAGCACGAGGTCACACCCGACGACGCCGCCACGCTCGAACAGGCCGGCTACGGCACGCTGTGGCTGGATGCCTCTCCCCCGGCGGACCTCACCTTCGTGGAGTCGCTGCTCAACGCCACCACGGCGCTGACGGTCGGCACCAGCGTCGTCAACGTGTGGGACGCCGATGCAGACACCCTCGCCGCGTCGTTCCACAGGATCAGGACCAGGCACGGTGACCGGTTGCTGCTCGGTATCGGCATCGGCCATCGCGAGCTGCACACCGAGTGGGCCTCGCCGTACGACACCCTCGCGTCGTTCACCGACCAGCTGGTCCTGGCCGGTGTCCCGGCCGAACGGATCGTCCTGGCAGCGCTCGGCCCGAGAATGCTGGGCCTGGCTCGTGATCGCACCGCCGGCACGCTCCCGTGCCTGGTAACTCCCGAGCACACCCGGCTCGCGCGAGCAACGCTCGGCCCGGGCAAGCTGGTGCTCCCCGGGCACTTCGCCTTGGTGGAGCCCGATGCCGACAAGGCCCGTGCCGTCGCACGATCCGGCCCTCCCGGAAACGCGGGCCGCGTCGCTAACTATGCGGCCAACCTTCGCCGGCTCGGTTTCGCCGACGCCGACCTGGCAGGCGTCGGCAGCGACCGCCTCATCGACGCTCTGGTCGCGCACGGCGGCCCTGCGGCCACCGCAGGAGCCCTGCTTGCGCACCTCGACGCCGGGGCCGATCACGTGGGTGTCTACCCGCTCGGTGACGACCTGATGGGCACGCTGGTCGAGGTCGCCGGCGCGGTAACGGCCGTCCGATCTGGCCCTACCGAAGCATGATGGGTACCTGTTTCACACCAGTCCGACGCGCTTGAACGCTCCGCCACGGCCAGACGCCGGCCTTGGCAATCCAGTCAGCGCAACGCGACAGATTCCGCTGCTCACCCTCGGGCGGCGCGGCCGGGTTCTTTGCGCGTCCAGGCGAAACGGGGCAGCCGAGGCGACGAGCTGACGGCCATCAACGGCAGGCTCCAGGAACTCACCCGGAGCCGCGACACCCTCAGCGACTATCTGGAACGCACACGCCACGGGGCACTGCTGCCGGGCGCGACAGCCCGCTGAGACTCGTCTGGTGGCGGGAGTTCGGGTGGTCGCGCCTCGACCTGCTCGATCTCCCTCATGGCTCCGGCGCCAGGTACGACCTGGTGTCCGCGCGGGCCGCTGCGGACACCAGGACTTGTTCCTGCTGGCACGCCTACTGTCGGACGCCGGTTCGTGCGGCTTGCTCGACCCGGGCGACCAGGCGGCTGTTATGGGCGGCGTGTGCGAACCCAGGCGTGTGGTGGGTGCCGTTGGCGATGTCGCGCGCGAGGCTCGCGTACACCTCCCCCACGTTGATTGAGGCACCGGTCCAGATCTCGGCTGCGGCTGGTCCGGTTCCCGTGGCGACGGGGCGGTCGGGCGCTTCGAAGTCGACGTTCGAGGTCAGCGTGAGGTCGCCGACCTGGACGCCGGCGGGGTGGTCGCCGGTCAGCTTCAGCCAGCCGTCGGCGCCTCGGACCTCGAGGCTGAACCGGGCGTCGGGTACGGGCATGCCCGCCAAGACCTGCACTCCCACCGGGGTGCCGGATGAGGTCTTGAGGATCGCGTCGAGGTGGTCCGGTACCTCACGGGTGGTGGTCGTGCCGGTGTCGACCAGCTTCACCTCCGGCCAGAGCAGCTCCGTGCGCGCATCGATCTCGGTGATGTCACCGAGGACCGTCTCGATCACGTCCAGGACATGGCCCACCGCGATCGTCATGAAGCCTGCGCCGGCGTCCGCCTTGTCGAAGTACTCGTAGGCGCTCACCGATTCCGGGCCGTTCCCGAAGGTCGTCGCGGTGACCCGGGCCGACAGCAGCCGCCCGAGCCGGCCCTGCGCGATGATCTCGGCCGCCCGGCGCACCGATGGGTTGAGGCCGCCCTGCAGTCCTATCGCCGTGTGCAGCGAGCCGGCTGCCGCCGCCATCTCCTCGGCTTCGGTGACGCTCGCGCCCAGCGGGGACTCCGAGTAGACGGCCTTGCCCGCCGCGAGGGCGGCAAGCACCAGCTCACGGTGCGCCGGAACCTTGACGGCGACGGTGACGAGATCGATCGACGGGTCGTCGATCAGCTCGTACGGGTCGGCGTACCAACGCTCGGCACCGAACAGCTCGGCGGCATCTCGTGCGCTCTCCTCCCGCCGGGTAGCGACCGCCGCCAGCACGAGCTGCGACTGGGCCGCCAGCGCGGGGATGTGCGACGCCCCGGCCCAGCTCGCCCTCGTATCCGCGCCGATGATTCCGACACGAATCAGGTTGCCTGCCATGGTGCTGCTCCATTCGTCTGCTGCTCGGTCTTCTGCGGTTGAGGCGCGGTGCCGTGCCGTTCGGCTCGTTGCCGAGTCGCTCTTCACCGGTCGATGGCGGCCATGCCGCCCCGGTCGTGGCGGTCGCCGGACGCGGGGGTCAGGTTGTTCAGCCGTCCGATCTGGTCCGGGGTGAGTCGGATCCGGTCGGCGGCGATGTTCTCCTCGAGGCGCTCGACGCGTCGGGTGCCTGGGATGGGGTTGATGTCCTCGCCCTGGGCCAGGAGCCAGGCCAGGGCGATCTGGGCAGGGGTGGCTCCGGCCTCGGTCGCCACGGCCCGGACCTCGTCGAGGATGCGTAGGTTGCGTTCGAGGTTGCCGCCGGTGAAGCGCGGGTTGGTACGACGCCAGTCGTCGGGGTCCAGACCCTCCAAGGAGCGGATGTTCCCGGTCAGGAAGCCGTGACCCAGCGGGGAGTACGGCACCAGTCCGATTCCCAGCTCGCGCAGCACCGGGAGCACCTCGGCCTCGGGGTCCCGCGTCCAGAGCGAGTACTCGCTCTGGACGGCGGCCACCGGGTGGACCGCGTGTGCGCGGCGGATGGTGGCGGGGCCGGCCTCGGACAGGCCGATGTAGCGGACCTTGCCCTGGTTCACCAGGTCGGCCAGGGCGTCGACGGTGTCCTCGATCGGGGTGTCCGGATCGGCTCGGTGCTGGTAGTACAGGTCGATGTGGTCGGTGCCCAGGCGCCGCAACGACCCCTCGACGGCGAGCCGGATGTTCTCCGGCGTACTGTCCGCCCCTGGCCGGCCCGTGTGGGAGACCAGGCCGAACTTGGTGGCGAGCACCACCTCGTCCCGCCGGCCTCCGACTGCCCGACCCAGCAGGGCTTCGTTGGCGCCTGTCCCGTACGCCTCGGCGGTGTCCAGGTGGGTGACGCCGAGGTCCAGAGCGCGCTGAACGGTGCGGACGGAGTCCTCCTCGGACTCGTCCTTGCCCGTGTAGAAGGCGGACATACCCATGACTCCCAGACCGAGGCGCGAGACCTCGAGCCCGCCGAGCGACGTGGTCTGCATCGGATGTTCCTCTCGTGGATCGGTTCGTCAGGCCCACTGCCGGTATGTCGACCCAACAAGAACTTGACGCATCAAGATGAACTTGATGCGTCAAGTTCTACCTGCTGGAACTTGATGCGTCAATAACGGTCGCCGTAGGCTGGCCGCATGGCGAAGACAGCGGATGCCGGCGCCGAGCCGCGATGGCTGAACGGTGACGAACTGGCGGCATGGCTGGCCAACTCCGCGATCATGATCAGCCTGCCTGCCGCCCTGGACGCGCGGATGCAACGCGAGTCCCAGATGACGTTCTTCGAGTACATGGTGCTGTCGGTCCTCTCGGAGGAGCCGGACCGGACCATGCAGATGAGTGCACTGGCCGTGCGCACCTCGGCGTCGTTGTCGCGGCTGTCGCACGTCGTCGGACGACTGGAGAGACGAGGGCTGCTCGCCAGGTCCCGGATACCCGGTGCGGGGCGCCGCACCAACACCACCCTGACCGACGCCGGCTACGACGTCGTCGTCGCGGCTGCGCCCGGACACGTCGCGGCAGTCCGCGAATACCTGATCGACTCGCTCGAACCGCGCGACCTGATGGCCTTGAAACGCATCGGCGCGGCAGTGGACGCCGCGATCAATAGCGGACGAACCGCCTCCGCACGTGCGACGACGGCCGACACCGACGTGCCCGAGTCCCGGGTGTGATGTCCAGAGAGGCTGTTCCTGGAGATCACACCTAGCTCGACGTTCGCGATGCCCGCTGGACGCTCGAGGGTCTGAGCCCACCGACCAGGCTCCCGGGGCGCAGCGGCCCACCGCGGCCCACCGCGGGCCAGGAACGGGGCTTGCCTACCAGGAATCGGTTCTGGAGCGGGTCCTTCTCGTGGTGATCTTTCTGAGCGCGCCCAGGGGGCGACGTCCTCACGCGGCTTCTGCGAACCAGTCGAGCGTGAGGCCGGCGACTTCAGCCGGGGCGTCGTCGGTGATGAAGTGCGCCGCATCGTCGACGTAGGCGAACTCGGCACGGTCCGCGTACCGCTCCGGACGGCGGCAGACGCGCCCCATGACCTCCTCGGTCCAGGGACGGTCGCTGCGGCCGAACACGAAGAGTGTCGGCACCGTGAGCCGTCGGCGGCGGTAGACGCCGCGCATCAGGCGCATGGCCTCGGGCAGGATCATGCCGCGGGTGAGCGGACGCACCGCACCGTCGATGTCGGACCGGCGCATCGGAGCGAGGTGGGCCTCGACGGTTGCCTCCGACATCGGGCGAGCGACGTACGCCGCAGAGAAGAGGGCGCCCAGCGATGCGCCGGGGCGGTGCCAGATGAACGGGGGCAGGTGCCGGAAGCCGGGGAGGACCTTCGGGCTGAACGTCATGAAGCCAGGTGGGACGGCGAGCTCGACTGCGGTCCGGACGCGATCCGGGTGGTCGTAGGTCAGCTGCATGGCGGTGATGGCGCCCATGTCGTGCGAGACGAGGTGGGCCTGCTCGATGTGCAGGGTGTCGAACAGGGTCAGCAGGTCGCGCAGCCGGGTCTCGCGTTCGACCCGTGGATCGTCGGCAACGGTCCAGCCGGCTCCGCGCAGGTCGGGGCACAGGACGCGGTAGCCGCGCGCTGCGAGGACCGGGGCTACGGCGTGCCACTGCCACCAGTGCTGGGGGAACCCGTGCAACAGCACCACCGGCTCGCCCTCTCCGATGGCGGCGACATGTGAGCGCAGGCCGGGCGTATCGACGACGAGATGGTCGAAGCCGGAAGCCTCTGGCAGGGGCGGTGACCACCCCGAGGCAGCGACTGAACGACTGGGGCGAGGCTCGGGCGCGGACATGACGAGACCTTTCGGGCGGTGCACTACTATGTTCATAGTAGAACTCTTGAGATGGGGTGTCCATGCCCGCGGCGACCCGGGAGCGCGCGCTCGAGGCGGCCGTGGAGCTGCTCGGCGCCGATGGCCTGCGCGCGCTCAGCCATGCCCGGGTCGACGCCCGGGCAGGCCTCCCCCCGGGGTCGACCTCGAACTGGTTCCGTACCCGCCGGGCCCTGCTCGGCGGAGTGGTCGACTGGATCGCCGAGCACGAGCGCGCGGACTTCGACCCGGCCGCACTGGCTGGGGTCACGGGACCCGACGGGCTGATCGAAGGCTTGTGCGCCCTGCTCGAACGACAGACCGGCCCGTTCGCCGCCCGCACCCGCGCGCGGTACGCCCTCTTCCTCGATCTCGCCGGCGATCCTGAGCTGAGCGAGCCGCTGCGTCGGCAGCGCCGTGATTTCGAACGGTGGACCGAACAGATCGTGAGCGAGGCCGGCATCGTCGACCCCGTGCCTGCGGCCCGGGCCCTCATGGCGCTCGGCGAGGGGTTGCTCCTGCACCGGCTCACCGTCGACCCCACCCTTGACCTGCGCCCCGCCGTCGCACGCGCCGTGCGCGGCCTCGCCATGGCGCCCGGGTCGAATCGGCGCGGTGCCGATCTCGCGCACGACGAGCCGTGACCTACACCAGGCGCCGTTCGACGAGGGCGTAGTGCACGCGCATCTGCTTGCCGGCAACCAACGGCAGCCGCTCGAGGACTGCCGCTGCGAACTCCGCATCCTCAGCGCTCAGCATGATCGTCACCTCGGTGCGGCCCTCGTGCAGGTAGGCGGCATCCACAACCCCTGTCCGGCCCAGCTCTGCAAGGGCCGCGTTCTCCGCCGTCACCATCTCTGCCGTGAGCAGGTCGGGGCGGTCGATCCTGCCCGTCGCGATCATCATCGCCATCTCGCCGTTCCTCTCGTCGATGCGTTCACCCTACACCCTGCCTTGCGTTTTAATAGTTAGGTGGTTACGGTGCGCGCATGACTTACGAGCAGCTCCGCGTGACGCGGACATCTCCGGCCCTGTGGCGCGTGGCCTTCGACGCGCCTCCCCTCAACTTGATCGGGCCGCGGATGGTCATCGAGCTCCGCGAGCTGCTCGACGAGCTCGAGTCGGACCCACTGGTCTCTGTGGTGATCTTCGAGTCCGCGATCGAGGACTACTTCCTCGCCCACTGGGACATCACGGCCGACCCCGAGCTGGTCAGCTCGCTACCCGCGGGCCCGACCGGGTACCACCCGTGGCTGGACATCCTGATCCGACTGAGCAAGGTTCCCGCGATCACGATCAGCGCCATCCGCGGTCGAGCCAGAGGCGCCGGAAGCGAGTTCGTACTCGCCACCGACATCCGGTTCGCCAGCCGCGAGAACGCCGTCCTGGGCCAGTTCGAGGTCGGCACCGGTGCGGTGCCGGGCGGCGGAACGCCATCGCGCCTGCCGCGGCTGATCGGCCGGGGCCGCGCGCTGGAGATCCTCGTCAGCGCCGGCGACTACGACGGGGAGCTGGCCGAACGATACGGGTACGTCAACCGCACGCTGCCTGACGCGGAGCTCGGCGAGTTCGTCACCGCCTTCGCCGAGCGAGTGTCCACGTTCGATCTTCGCGCCGTTCAGGAGGTCAAGGCATTCGTGAATGCGGCCTCCCTGGCTCCCGACGAGGAGTTCCCGCCGCAGATGGACGCGTTCTGGGCCTCGGCGAGCCGCCCGGAGTCCCAAGCTCGCGCCGGGCAGCTGTTCGCACGGGGTCTGCAGCAGGCGTCCGAGACCGAGCTCAACCTGGGTGACGCGCTCGGACAGCTCGACGTTCCCGAGCAACCTCCGCGCGTCCGATGACGCGCTCGACAGAAACGGTGGACCTGATGAAAGACGAGATGGTGGACCGGATGAAGACTGACCGCACCGCTCCCCCGGTCGGGGAAGGGTCCTGCTCGTTCTCGCGCACGGTGGACATGGTCAAGGAGCGCTGGACGTTCCTCGTGCTCCGTGAGGCACTGACAGCCGGCGCCACCAGGTTCGAGGACTTCCTTCAGATCCCTGGCCTCAGCACGCGAACCCTCGCTGAACGACTCGACATGCTCGTGGCCGCCAGGGTCATGGACGAGCATCACGCAACGCCTGAGGGCACTGACCTCTTCAGCTACCACCTCAGTGAGCAGGGCATGCAGCTCGTGATCATCCTGCGCGCGCTCGGCGACTGGGCCGACAGGTTCGAACGCTGACCGGCCAGGACGGGGCCCGACCCCCAGGGGTGGCTTTCATCCAGAAACCCAGCCTAGACTTCTTGCATGAGTAGTTCCACGAGTACACGTCCAGCGATCACGACGCCTGCCGAGGACGCGTTCTGCTCTATCGAACGCACCCTTGCCATCGTGGGCGAGCGGTGGACGTTCCTGATCCTGCGCGAGTCGCTGACCAACGGCGCGACGCGCTTCGACGAGTTCACCGAGGTGCTGGGGATCGCCCCGAACATCCTGACCGCCCGGCTCAAGACGCTGGTGGAGTCAGGGGTCCTGGAGAAGCGTGAGTACCGGGTCAAGGGTTCGCGTCCGCGCATGAGCTACCACCCCACCGAGGCCGGCAAGCAGCTGCTCGTCGTCCTCGGTGCGCTGGGGCAGTGGGGTGACGACTACATCCCGCCGGCGTGCGGGGTGACCCAGACCCGCGAGACGGTGCACGGTCACAAGAAGCTCCGGGTGGGGTTCGTCGAGGACCCGTCGGTGCTGAAGGATGTCGACGAGGTCGAGTTCGTCCGCACCCCCGCACACCCGCTCTACGACGCCGCCTGATCGGACGGCGGCGGAACCTTGGCCGCACGCCGTCTCCAGAGTCGCTCGTCCCCGATGACGACCAGGAGCAGTACCGCGGTACTGAGCAGGGCCGCCTCGATCCTGGTGGGATCGATCACGTGGGCCAGCCCGAGCCCGTACGTGACCACCAGAGCGGCGATCCCGGCGACGTGCGTGGGTATCCAGCCTGCCTGGACTCCGATGGACAGCTTGAAGGCGAGCAGCCCCGCCAGGTAGACGGCGGTGCCGAACGTCATCAAGGTCTGCACCGCCAGGTCGGCATGCTCGCCCGGTGCCTCCAACGCGAGCTCCGAACCATGCGTGGAGAGCACCAGTCCGATCACGAGCACCGCGTGCAGGTAGGTGTACGAGGTGCGGGCGACCGTTCCGGTGGTCTCGTGACCGGCGATATACCGCTGGCCGCGATCCTGACCGTGTGCGAAGTAGAGGAACCACATCGCCACGGCGTTGGCGAACGCGGACAACGCGGCGAGGACGACCGGCGCGCTCAGTCCGTCACCGGTCAGCCCACGGCCGACGACGAGGATCGACTCACCGAGCACGATGATGATGAACAGCGCGGAACGTTCGGAGAAGTGGCCACCACGGATGCGCCACGCATCCCACCGGGAACGACCGCGGGCAGGGATCCAGAACAAGGACCACGGGCCCGTGTACTCGATCACGACCGCCACCGCCCAGGCAGTGAGCCTCAGCCACGGGTCGTCGGCGAAGATCCCGGCGACCCAGAACACCCCCGAGGCGCTGGACCAGATCAGGATGCGAGCCTGCCCTCCAGCGATGGCCGGTGCTGCCCGGCGGGTGGCTCCGAGCACGCCGAGGGTGCGGGTGAAGCCGTAGATCAGATAGGCGGTGACGAAGAGCGCTGCTCGGTCCTCGAACGCGGACGGGATCGCGATGCTCATGACGAGCCCCGTTGCCGTGAGGACCAGGAGCAGCCAGAGCACACGCCGCCGGCCGGGATCGAGCCAGTTGGTGGCCCAGGCCGTGTAGACCCAGACCCACCAGACCGCGAGCGTGACGACCAGGCCCTCGAGCATGCCGAGCAGTGTCGGGTGCTCGCCGAGAACCTCTGAGATCTGGGTGATCGCGAACGCGAAGACGAGGTCGAAGAACAGCTCGACATAGGTGACCCGCTCCGCCTCCTCGCCGTCACGGCGCAGAAGTCCGACGAAGGCGCGCGCATCGGTGTCGCCCCTCATCGGTGGCTACTCCTTCAGGCTCTGGGTGTAGCGGCTGACGACGAGGAAGCCCGTGAGGGATGCTGCGATGGTCAGGCAGCAGAACCCGATGGCGGCAGGGCCTGTGCCGAACGTGCCGAGCACGATGCCGGCGATGATGACCGGGATGCCGAAGGTCAGATAGCTGACGACGTACATGGCTGAGAACACGCCTGCGCGGTCGTCGGGTTCGGCGGTCTGGATGACGAGTCGGATGTAGCCGGAGAAGCCGACGCCTGCCCCGACTCCGGCGATCACGGCCCCGGCGGCGAACAGCCACACGTCGACGGTCGCGACGGCGACCCCCTCGATCGCGGCTCCGGCGACGAGGGCGACCGCGGAGACCTGAGCGCTCTGCATAGCGGTGAACGAGCGCGTGAGCACGACGGAGATCGCGCCGGATCCGGTCAGCAGCGCGATGATGCCGCCGTTGACGATGCCGCTGTGGATGTCGAACACGTCGCGGTTGATCTGTGGGAGCAGACCGAGGACCAGCGAGGTCGTCAGCCACACGCCGATGTTCAGGAACGAGCTGGCCAGGAACGCGGCACGCGACTGAGCAGGCACGTGCAGCCGGGGCAGCAACGACCGTACGGCTCCCGGGTGGCGCGGGATCGTCTCCGGAGCGATCAGGACGAGAGCAAGGCCGACCAGCAGGATCGCGATCAGCGTGGTGAACACGACCGGGATGGGTGCGTCGACGGCCTGGATGATCAGCCCGGAGGCGAGCGATCCCGCAGCGAGACCGGCAAGCGGCGTGATGCTCCCGACGGTCGCCCCCAGCTGGCGGTTGCGCTTCGGCGACAGGTCGGCGAGGGCAGCGGAGACCGTGGAGGTCGCGACGCCGGTGGCGAAGCCTTGGATGGCGCGGGCCAGCAGGACGTGACTGATGTCGGTGGCGGTCAGCAGCAGGCCCAGGGCGATGACCTCGGCGATCACGGCGCCGATCAGGACAGGCCGACGGCCCAGGTAGTCGGAGACAGAGCCGACCGTCAGGAGCGCGATCAGGAGTGTGAAGGCGTAGATCGAGAATGCCAGGCTGAGCAGCCAGGAGTCGAAGTGCCAGGCCGCCTGGTAAAGGACGTAGATCGGCGATGGTGCGGCGGATGCGGCCACGAACGCCACGGACACCCATGCCATGCCGAAGAACGCGACTCGGCGCCGCTGGTCGGTGAACGGCCGTGTCGGACGATGGGTCAGGGTGGATGCGCTGGGTGTTGACACGGCGGTGGTTCCGTCCTTGCAGCAGGTGGAGGTCATGAAGAAGGGCCGACGGGTGGTTCCCGTCGGCCCTTCTGCGAACTAGGCCAGTTCGGCGTTGGCCTTCTGGGCGATCGGCGCGATCTGTTCGCCGAGGTGGTGCTCGACGTCGGTGTCCTGCTGGAGCCCGTGCTCGACGAGTGCCTTTGTCACCGCCTGGAAGGACGGCGTCGAGGCGGCGAACCAGAACGCGTCCGACTGGGGCGGGAACTTGGCGTCGGCGGGCAGGGTGTCGGCGTTCACGGCCGCCTTGATCTCGCGGATCACGCGCGGGTCCCACCGGGACACGCGTGTGGCCCAGGCCGCGACGAACTCCTCGAACTCGGAGTCGTCGACGGCGCGGTTGACGTACCCGTACCGCTCGGCGAGGTCGCCGTCGAAGTCGGAGCCGGACAGCAGGATCTCGAAGCTGCGGGCGCGTCCGACCAGCGGGCTCAGCCGCGCCTGGGCGCCGCCGCCGGCCAGGGCGGCGAAGCCGACCTCCATCTGACCGAGGATCGCCTTCTGGCGGCTGGCGAACCGGATGTCGGTGGCCAGGACGAACTCGCTGCCGGCGCCGCGAGCGATCCCGCGGATGGCACTGACGGTGACCGCCGGCAGCTTGCTCAGCCGCACCAGAACGTCGGGCCAGGCTGCGAAGCCCGTGGGGCTGGGCAGCGACTCGGCCTCGGCGGGGTTCGCCAGGAGGTCGTAGTGGGCGAGGTAGAAGTCGGGGTTCGCGCTGTCGAAGACCACGACGTTGACGCCGGGGTCGGTCTCGAGCTCGGTGAGCAGCTCCTTGAGCTCGCGGATCATGTCCGGGCCGATGACGTTCACCGGCGGGTTGGTAAAGGTCACGCGCCAGAACGTCTCCGATTCTGCGGTGAGTGTGAACTGCTTGGGCTGGAACTCGTCGATGAAGGCCATGCTGGTACGCTAAACGTCTGGCTACTATTTTGCAAGCCAGAGTCATCGAGTGGACGGGGAAGCCAGATGCGTTACACCACCTTGGGCGCCGACAGCGGACTTCGGGTATCCGAGTTCGCGCTGGGCACGAGCAACTTCGGGACGAAGTGGGCCACAGGCGCCGACAAGCAGGTCTCGCAGCAAATCTTCGACGGTTTCGCCGAGGCGGGCGGCACCTTTGTCGACACCGCCGACACCTACCAGCAGGGCGAGTCGGAGACCTACCTGGCGGACTTCCTGGCCGCCGACCGCGATCACTTCGTCGTGGCCAGCAAGTTCACCTACGGGAGCTCGGGCCAGACCGGGGTCAGCAAGACGGGCAACAGCCGCAAGAGCATCATCCGGTCGCTCGAGGCCACCCTGACCCGGCTCGGCACCGACTACCTGGACCTTTACTGGGCGCACAGCCCTGACCTCGTCACTCCGATCGAGGAGATCACCAGCACGCTCGACGACCTGATCCGCGCCGGCAAGATCCTGCACGGAGGCCTGTCGAACTTCCCCGCGTGGCAGGTGGCGCAGGCTGTCGCCGCCACGCGCGCGCTGGGCCGCAGGCCGATCGTCGCCGCTCAGCTCGAGTACAGCCTCGCCGCGCGCGACGGCGAGAGGGAACTCATCCCCATGGCCGAGGGGCTGGGCATCGGCGCCGCTCTCTACTCGCCGCTGGGCGGCGGGCTGCTGACCGGCAAGTACCGCTCCAGCACAGAAGGGCGGTTGTCGACGCTGAAGTCGATCATCCAGCGCGAGGACAGCGCTCAGAAGACCGCAGTGGTGGACGCGCTCCTGGACATCAGCGCCGAGACCGGCACGCCCGCTGCGGTCCTCGCGATCGCCTGGCTCCGCGCCCGGAACGCGCGATCCCGGACCTCACTTGTCACGATCATCGGACCGCGCACCACCGACCAGCTCGACTCCTACCTCCAGGCGCTCGACCTGGAGCTGACCGCGGACCAGTACGCACGTCTGGACAAGGCGAGCGCGCCAGTGCTCGGCATTCCGCACGACGTGGTCAGGACGAGGTTGAACGCGGTGCTGGGCGATGCCCTGGCGCAGTTCACCCTTCCCGATGGCCGCCCGCTCACGTAACCGAGGACCGAGACGATGACGAACTCCTCCGACGACCACACCTCGGCCCGGTTCACCCCCGAGCAGCTGGAGCGGCTGAAGACCTACGGCACGCCTCACCGAGCAGCCGCCGGACAGACTCTCTACCGGCCCGGGCAGACCGGCTATGACCTCATCCTGGTTGAGTCGGGACGTGCGGAAGTGGTGCGCGAGGGCATGGATGGCACAACACCGCAGGTCGTCGCCCGTGAGGGGGCCGGCGGCATCCTGGGCGAGCTGAGCCTGCTGAGCAGGCAGGCCGTCTACCTCACCGCCCGGATGACGGCCGCCGGCACGATCTACCGCATCAACCCGCACGAGCTGCGCCGACTGATGTCCGCCGACACGGAGCTGTCCGCGATCCTGTTGTCGACCTTCATGGCCCGTCGACGCGAGCTGCAGGCCAGCGCCGCACGCTCACTGGACCTCATCGGCGACGACCGGACCGCAGCCGGGCTCGCGCTGCGCACGTACGCCGCTCGCCTTGACCTCCCCCATCATTGGATCCACTCCCACTCCCCCGAGGCAGTCTCCGCGATGGCCGAGGTCGAGGCCGACCCCTCCGACCTGCCGCTGGCGATCACGACGGCAGGCGTGATCGGCCGGGCCACCCCGGGACTGCTCGCCGAACGCCTCGGGCTCAGCTACCGGATCAACGACCAGGACACGTCGGTGGATCTGGTCGTGGTCGGCGCCGGTCCCGCCGGTCTCGCCGCGACCGTGTACGGCGCGTCCGAAGGACTGACGACGACAGTCCTGGACGCCGTCGGACCAGGCGGGCAGGCAGCAGCCAGCTCCAGGATCGAGAACTATCTCGGGTTCCCTGAGGGGCTCAGCGGACGCGACCTGCTCGGCCGCGCCCACGTCCAGGCACTGAAGTTCGGCGCCAGCGTCTACAGCCCGTGCCAGGTCGACTCGGTCATCCGCACGGCCACGGGCTACTCGATCACGCTGCACGACGGCGCCCGGATCGCGGCTCGCGTCATCATCGCCGCCACCGGAGCGCGCTACCGCACCCTCCCGATCAGCCGATGGCACGACTTCGAAGGGGCGGGCATCTACTACGCCGCCACCGAGCTCGAGACGCGGCGGCTGGCCGGCCTGCCCGTCGCGGTGGTCGGCGGCGCAAACTCAGCCGGGCAAGCGGCGATCTTTCTCGCGTCCAAGGGATGCACGGTCGACCTCGTGATCCGTGGCACCGACGTCCGTTCCGGCATGTCCGCCTATCTCGTGGACCGGATCCTGGCCACCCCGGCCATCACGGTCCGCACGGGCACCCAGGTCACCGCCCTCCACGGCGCCACGTTCCTCACCGCGGTGGACTACACCCTCACCTCCGGCGAGGTCGCTCGCGAGCAGCCGGCCTCCGCGCTGTTCTGCTTCATCGGCGCAGCGCCGGCCTCGGAATGGCTCGACGTCGCCGCCCAGGACGAGAACGGATTCGTCTACACCGACTCCGATGTGGCCGGCGACGACCTCGGACCCGTCTGGTCCGAGCTGGGGCGGCGCCCCCTTCCGTTCGAGACCAGCTCACCAGGCCTGTTCGCCGTCGGCGACGTGCGCCATGGTTCGATGAAACGAGTGGCCGCAGCCGTCGGAGAGGGCGCCAGCGCCGTCGCCTCGGCACACGCCGCGCTCGCGCACGACACCCCTGCCCATTCGCTCACCACCACCCCGACCAGCTGACGAGGTAACCACCCCATGACAAGCACCGGAATCGATGCCACAGCCACCCCCAGCGGTGCAGGCTGCCTCGAATGCGACCACGACGACGGGTGGTGGCTGCACCTCAGGCGATGCGCACAGTGCGGGCACATCGGCTGTTGCGACAACTCCCCCTCGCAGCATGCCACCAAGCACGCCGAGGCAACCGGGCACACCATCATCCAGAGCTACGAACCAGGCGAGGACTGGTTCTGGGACTACTCCACACAGGAGTACACGGACGGCCCCCGGCTCACGGTCCCCCGCCACCACCCGCTCGATCAGCCGGTACCAGGCCCCGCGAGCCGCGTCCCCGACAACTGGCAGTCCCTGCTGCACCCCTAGCTCCCCCGCGTCCAGCGCGCCGCGCCGCGCCGCGTGGATCATCCCTGACTAGCACGTGGCAAGTCAGGAGTAGTGTCACCACATGGCGATGCACCTGAGCAGCACACTCAGCGATGAGGGCGACTGGCGTGGACGGCTGTGCCCCATCGACAACGCGGCGAGCGTCATCGGCTCGCGCCCGACTCTGCTGATCGTGCGAGAGGCCTTCTACGGCACCACACGGTTCGACGACTTCGTCACCCACACCCGACTCACCACAGCGGTGGTCTCGTCCCGGCTCAAGCTGCTGGTCGAGAACAGCGTCCTCGAACCACGGCCCTACCGGGAGCCGCGCAAGCGCACCAGGAACGAGTACGTGCTGACCGAGCACGGCAGCGCACTGTTGCCACTCGTGCTGGCCCTCATGCAGTGGGGGTCGGACCACGTCCTGCACGGCGGGCCCGTGCGAGCCAACGACACCATCACCGGCAAGAGGCTCGTGGTCGGCCCCCGCGACAACGAGGGATCGCCGATCACCGCCGACCGCGTGGCGATCACCCCGAACTCGGCCTGGCAGGGTCAGGCCGACTAGCCCCCGAACCCGCAACGAGCGACAGCGGGAGACCGCACCAACGACCGAACCCCGCGCCCGGCACGCGTCCACGCCGAGCGCGGGGTTCGCTGCGCCGTGGATCGACCAGGCCCTCGCGGGTGGACATCAGGAACCCGGAAGGGTAACTTGCATTTTGCAAGCCAGATTCTGCCACTGATCAGAGGACCCATCATGTCGGCCACTGCACCACGAACCGTGCTCTTCATCCCGGGTCTCTGGATCCACAGCTCTTCCTGGGGACCGTGGGCCCACCTGTACGAGCAGGCCGGCTTCACCCCCGTCGTCGAAGGCTGGCCAGGCGAGGGCGCGACGCCCGACGCGACGCGTCGCACCCCTGCGGCACTCAACGACGTGGGCCTCGACCGCGTCACCGACCACTACGCCCAGCTGATCGAGCAGCTGCCCGACGCTCCCCTGGTCGTCGGCCACTCCTTCGGTGGGGTCGTCGCACAGAAGCTCCTCGCCCGCGGCCTCGCCTCACAAGCCGTCGCAGTTGACCCGGGGCCCATCAAGGGCGTCACCAAGCTTCCGTTCGCCCAGATCCGCTCGGCGCTTCCCGTCGTCAAGAGCAAGAAGAACCGCGCCCGGACCGTCGCCCTGACGCGAAGCCAGTTCCGGTTCGGGTTCGGCAACGCGATCTCCCGCACCGAGTCTGACGAGCTGTTCGCCAAATGGACCATCCCCGGACCGGGCCGGCCCCTGTTCGAGGCCACCGAGGCCAACAAGACGCCCCAGTCCCCCGCCGAGGTGAACACCAGGCTGGCCGACCGCGGCCCGCTGCTGATCATCGGCGGCGGCAAGGACCACACCGTGCCCGAGGCCGTCACCCGGCAGGAGTTCGAGCTCTACGACACGCCGGCAGCGACCGACTACAAGGCCTTCGCCGACCGCGGCCACTCGCTCGTCTTCGACTCGGGCTGGAAGCAGATCGCCACCTACACCCTCGACTGGGTGCACACCCACAGCGTCAAGGCCTGACCTTCACCCAGGTCCCCGCCACACGGCACACATCCCGATCAAGACCCCATAGCTCGGAGAGAACAATGAGAAACATCTTCCGTCGGTCACCACGCAGGTCGGCACTCGCGATCGTCACCCTCGTCATGCTGCTGACGGGCGGCGGCGGACTCGCCACCGCCCAGACCCTGACGGCCCGAGACACCGCGACCAAGCCGACCGTGGTCCTGGTGCACGGCGCGTGGGCCGACGCCGGCGGGTTCGCCGACGTCGAGACGGCACTGCACGTCGCGGGCTACCCCGTGCTCGAGTTCGCCAACCCCCTGCGCTCGCTCAGCTCGGACTCCGCGGCGCTCGGCGCCTACCTCCAGCAGCGCACCGACGGCCCGGTGATCCTGGTCGGCCACTCCTACGGTGGCGCGGTCATCACCGACGCCGCCCTGACCGACCCGGACGTCAAGGCCCTGGTCTACATCGACGCCTTCGTCCCGGACGCCGGGGAGAGCCTCACCGACCTCCTCGGACGGCAGGGCCCTGTCAACCCGACGCAGCTGTTCGACGTGGTCGCCAACCCCGGCGCACCCGAGGGTGACGTAGACCTGTATCTCAAGGACGCCGTATTCCCCGTGGCCTTCGCAAACGGCCTGCCGCGCATCACCCAGGCCCAGCTCCTGGCCTCGCAGCGACCGATCGCCGCTGCAGCCCTTGCCGAGCCGTCGACCCAGCCCGCCTGGAAGTCGCTCCCGTCCTGGTACGTCCTGGGCACCAATGACCAGATCGTCTCCCCGGAGCTGCAGCGGTTCATGGCCGAACGGGCCGGCGCCAAGATCACGACGGTCGGTACCGGCCACCTGGCCATGATCGCCCGCCCCGACGTCGTCACCGCCACGATCCTGCGGGCAGACCGGGCCACCCGCTGACCTGCGGACGCGACGATCAGAGCCCGGCGGCGAGCCTCCTGAGGGGGCCGCCGCCGGGCCTGTCGCTGTCCCGCTGTCTGCTCTACGGGCGGGCTCGTCGCGTCGAACGAGCGTTGCCAAGTCGGTGAGCAGGTTCAAACATCCGCCCGAGACCCCAGGCCGACGACTGCCCCGTTCAAGCTCCCGGTAGCCGCGCCCGCGCCACCAAGCGGCCTCCACCTGCACTGCGCTGGAAGGATGCCACCCGGCGCGACTCGCCGTGACCAAACCCGAACGCCACGTCCTGCTCGAACGCGCGGAAGCCGTGGGCGGAGCCCTCGAGCTCCTGCTACAGCCGGAGGCTCGCCACCGCGGGTCGTTTTGCTGTGATGACGAGGATGGACACGGCCCCCACGAGAGCAACCCCGAGAACGATCGCGGCCACGTGCGGTGCGGTCTCGCTCGCGGGACTTCGAACGGCTCACACCTGCTCGTGACAGGTAGGCGGTCCGACGCCGGGCGTCGACCGGTCCTGGTCGGCCCCGGACGTCAGCGCCCGACCTCCACGACCCGCGCCAGGTGCTGCCGCAGGGCGGACCCCCCGGACTCCAGGCTGGCCCACGACAGCCACTCCCCCGCCACGGCGACCTCGACCACCTGGCCCTCCAGCCGGTACGCCCGGCCGTCGAGAAGCAGATACCCGGTCCCCACGTTGTCCCGCGTGCTCGTCCACGCCACCGCCCGGCCGTCGACGTCGATCCCCCCTGCCTCCCCGTCCAGCTCGACCAGCGTCATGGCCCCCGTCTCCCGGTCGAACACGTGCAGGTCACCCGCCACGCCCCACGCCAGCAGGGCGTCCGACGCCGCCAGCTCCGTCACCGTCTCGAGCGGGTAGCCGGCTGCCGGCGCAAATCCCACGGGCACCTGCCGGACGCCGTCGTCGCTACGATCGGCCAGCTTGATGCCGGTGCGGACATTGTTCGCCGCCCACACGACCCCGTCCGGCGTGACGGCGAACGCGGTAGGGCCGGTGGCCAGGATCTCGGTCGCTCCGGTCGCCAGCGGGACCTGGACCTGCTCGATCTCGCCCTGGTCTGCGAGGCGCTGCAGGTACAGGGACGCGCTGCTCAGCGCGATCCGGTACCCCACCGGCACCGGTTCGCCGGACGACTCCATGAGCGTGCGCACCTCGGGGTTCCGCACGTCGTCGACGACGCGGACCGCCCAGGGCGACGACTCGCTCTCGCGGTTCCCCACCTCCAGCCAGGCAACCCTGTTGCCCTGCCGCGCGACGGCGGAGATCTCGGCGCGGTGGCCGTCGACGGTGCCGTTCACGGCCACGGGGCGGACCTCGCCCCCGGCAGTCCGCAGCTCCAGCGCCATCTCCGGGTCGAGGTCTTCCGGGCCCGGGGCCACCTCGGTGAGCGTGATGACCGAGCCGTCCGCCGCCAGCGTGTCCGTCAGAGCGCCACCCACGGACGACTCGCCCACCATGACGACGGCTCCCTCCTCCACGGCGTCGGGCGCGGACCCCACCTCGACCCTGGACACGCACCGCCCCTCCAGCCAGGGCCGGACATCCTGGTCCGACGTCCCTGCCGGGCAGTCACCGAGCCGTGGGCCGGCGTCGCCGTCGGGCCGCTCCAGGCCCACGAGCGAGCGGAACCACTCGCTGCCCGGCAGCGCGACCGGGCCCACGCCGGGGAGCGAGATCGGGCCGGCCAGGAAGAACGCCACCAGGAGCGCCGCCACGCCACCGAGCACTCCCTGCGCGGTGCGCCGCCTGTGCAGGGCGGCCCGGCTCTCGCCGAGCGTCTCCGCCGCGTCACGGTGCGGCACGGGGATGTCCGCCAGGTCCGTGCGCTCCAGGATGGCGCGCAGGTTCTCCAGTCCACGTGCGTTCGCCGACTTCACCGTCCCCACCGACCTCCCCAGCTCATCGGCGACCTGCGCCTCGGACAGATCAAGCAGGTGCCGCATGACCACCACCCGGCGCTGCTGCAGCGGGAGCTGCGCCAGCGCGTGCACCAGCTCGGCCCGGACCGCGACGCGGGCGGCGTGGTCCGGGGTGTCGGGAAGCCGGATCGCGTCGTCGCCGGGCAGAACGGTGCGGCTGCTGCGGCGCCAGGTGTCGGTGCGCAGGTTGACGAGGACACGGCGGGCGTAGGCGCGCGGCTCGGTGTGCACCCGGTGCCACGACCGGTAGACACGCTCGAACGTGCCCTGGACCAGGTCCTCGGCCCGGTCCGGGTCGCCGCACAACAGGAACGCCGTGCGGAAGAGGTACGGGCGGGCGTCACCGACGAACGCGACGAACTCCTGGTCCTTGGTACGGACCACACGGACCTCGGCCCGCTCCGGTGTGTGGATGCTCATGTTCCCCATGACGCGTCCCCTCGCGGAAAGGTTCAGCCGAAACCCCGGACATCGCGGCCGACGACCCGGATCCTAGGCCGACGGCCAGTTCGCCGGCGAGCTGTTGGGGCCCGTCGCGCACAGGATCCCGCCAGTTTCGGAGCGCCCGACCGCCGGTCCGGCTATGGTCGGAAGCGCCTCGCGGCCGCCGGATGACGCAGGTCCGTGGCGTGCCGCCCAGGGCAGGTCTCTTCGTCGGCGGGTGTCTTTCTGGGGGTGGTCACCTTGAACGTCAGGGCTACTGCAAGGTCGGATACGGGGACGCAGGCATTCCCCAACCTCGACTTCTCCGCGTTCTCCGATGCCGGCAGGCTCTCGTGGCAGCGGAACCAGCGGGTCTTCGAGGCGCTGGCGCGCCTGGAGATCGAACGCTCCCGGGTGGCGAGCCTGGTGGAGCGCAACCGGCCGGTCGCGGCGCGCGTCTTCGGCCGGGGCACGCGGGGGATCAACGAGACCATGGCGCGGGCCGCGGGAACCTGGCGGACGCTCGAGTCGGTCCGGCACTCCGGCACCGTGCAGCAGCTCGCGACGAGCCTCCCGAACAACGCGCACTTCGTGGAGCACGGCCTGCGGATGGTCAGCGTGTGGAACCACTCCGGGGTCGATCCCGAGGCCCGCCTCATGCTGTCCGGCGAGGATCCCGCGCTGTACTACTTCGGCTTCGCCCCGGTGCAGATGAAGATCATCGACGGGACCAGCGTCCTGCTGGACGGTCCCAGCCTCCGCGGCGATCGGACCGTCATCGAGGTGCGGGACGACGCGTGCCTGCGGGCCGCCCGTTCCTACTGGGACGCCGTGGTGGCGACCATGTACCCGTGCGACGCGGAGACGGCCGCACTCGTCGACCTGTCCGTGCGGCAGCGCCGCATCGTCACCCTGATGATCACCAGCTCGTCCGACGACCAGATCGCGCGGAAGCTCGGCGTGAGCGTCCGGACCGTCCGGGCCGACATCGCCGCGGTCCTCGACCTCCTCGACGCGCCCACGAGGTTCGTCGCCGGCCTGCGGCTCCGCGAGCGCCTCGGCATGTCGGGCCTGCGGTAGACGAACAACGGGCCCGGTTCGTTGCCCCGTCATCGGTGCAGGTTGCTGCAACCGGCCTCCTGGCTCCTGTGGCACGCTCCGGCGCGGCGGCGCCCCGGCGGCCCGGGGCACGACGAAGCCGCAGCGCGGTCGAAGGGAGTCTCGGATGCGAGTCAGGGTCCTCGGTCCGGTCGAGGTGTCCGACGGCGAGGTGTGGTCGCCGGTGGCGGCTGCCCGCTGCCGCGCGGTGCTGGGCACGCTCGTCGCGCACGGGCCGCAGAGCGTCCCGGTCGAGAGCATCGTGCAGGACGTGTGGGGCGACACCCCGCCCAGGTCCGCCGTCACGCAGACCTACGGGTACGTGCACCGGCTGCGCCAGATGCTCGGGGACCGCGACGGCACGGCCCTGCGGCGGTCCGACGTCGGCTACCTCCTGGTCGAGCAACACGCGGGCGTCGACGCCCGGCGTTTCGAGGCGGCCGTCACCGACGGGTTGCGGACGTTCGAGGACGGCGGCTTCGAGCAGTCCGCGGACCTCTTCGAGCGGGCCCTCGGCTGGTGGCGGGGCGACCCGTTCGGCGGCGCACCGCCGGGCGGCTCCGCCGTCGAGCTGACCCATCGGCTGACGAGCCTGCGGACGACCGCCGTCGAGCACGCTTTCCAGGCGCAGATCAACCTGGGCCGGCACCGGGCGGTCGTCGAGGAGATCGAGGCGCAGATCGCCGAGTCGCCCTTCCGGGAACCGCTGTGGCGGCAGCTTCTCGTCGCCCTGTACCGCAGCGGTCGGGCCGCCGAGGCCCTCCAGCAGTACGACCGCCTGCGCCGCACCTTCACGGAGGAGCTCGGTACGGATCCCAGCCCGGCCACCCGCGCGATCCACCAGCAGATCCTCGACGAGACGCTGCCGATGACCGAGACGTCCTCCCAGGTGTCGGCGGCGGTCGCGGTCGGGGCGGAGCCCGTCGCCCCCGCCGAGGCCGCGCGGCCTGTGCGTCAGCTCCCGCCGGAGGTGGCGGACTTCTGCGGGCGCACGGGCGAGACCGCGGCCGCGGTCCGCGCCGTCACGTCGCACGACCGGCCCGGCTCGCCCGTCGTCCTCGTGCTGCACGGCGCGCCCGGGGCGGGCAAGTCGAGCCTGGCCCTGCACGTGGCGCGCCTGGTCCAGGCCGAGTACCCCGACGCGCAGTTCCATCTCGGCCTGGCCGGGACGTCGAGCAACCCCCGCGGCCCCGACGAGCTCCTGGCGGCGATGCTGCGCGCCCTCGGCGGCTTCGGGCACCCGTTGCCGACCGCCCTCGACGACTGCGCCGCGCTGCTCCGCTCGCAGCTCGCCGAACGGCGCACGCTCGTCGTGCTCGACGACGCGGCGTCCGCCGAGCAGGTCCTCCCGCTCCTGCCGCCGGACGGCCGGTCGGCCGTCATCGTGACCAGTCGTGGAATGCTCGCGGATCTGCCCGGCGCCCGGCACGTCCACGTCGACGTGCTCACCGTCGACGACGCGGAGGCGCTGCTGGCACGGATCGTGGGCGGCGACCGGGTGGCGCGGGAGCCGGCCGAAGCCCAGGCCATCGTGCGGCTGTGCGGTCTGCTGCCGTTGCCGATCCGCATCGCAGGGGCCAAGCTCCTGAGCCGCCCGGCCTGGCCCCTGAGCCGGCTGCGCGAACGACTGGAGGACGAGACCCGAAGGCTGAGCGAGCTGAGCATCGGCGGCCTCGACCTCCGCGCGAGCCTGGACGTCTCGCTGCGTTCCCTCTCGGCGGACGCCGCTCTGGCCTTTGCCCTCTTCGGCCTCCTCGGCCCCGGCGACCTCCCGGGCTGGGTGCTGGGCGCGCTCCTGGACACCGACGCCTGGGAGCCCGTGGCCGAGGAGCTCCTGGACGCCGCCCTCCTCCAGCAGGTCCGCCTCGACGACATCGGCCAGCCCCGGTACCAGATGCACGACCTGCTGCGGGTCTACGCGCGGCAGCAGGCGAGCGACTACGGCGCCGGCACCTGCCGGCAGGCGGTACGGCGGACCGTCGGAAGCTGGACCCTCCTGGTCGACAGGCTGCGCCGGAACCGGCCGCACAGCCTCTTCGACCCCGTGGACGCGCCCCGGTCCGCCGCCCCCGAGGCGTTCCCGCCGTGGCTCCCGTACGACGAGGAGAATCCTCCGTCCCACGCCATGGGGACCGCGTGGACGGCGATCGAACGCCAGTCGCTCCTGGACGCGGTGCGGCTCGCGTGCGTGCACGACCTGACCGCCGAGGCCGGGCGCCTGGCCCTCCTGCTGGGCCCCCTGTACGACCAGCACGCGCTGTACGAGGACTGGCGGACGAGCCACCAGACCGTGCTCGACCGCCCCGACGTCGACGACCTCGCGGCCGCCGCCCTGCGACGCGGCCTCGGCCAGGTCAACATCTACACCGGCGACTTCGAGGCCGCCGCCGGGTTCCTCCGGGACGCGCGACGCACCTACCAGGGACACGGTCACGACCTCGGCGCCGCGCTGGCGCTCGCCAGCCTCGCGAGCGTGCACCGCTGCCGGGGAGAGCACGACGCCGCCGAGGCGGCGCTGCGTGAGTCCCTCGACGTCGTCGCGGCCGCCGGAGACACGCCGAAGGAGGCACTGTTCCGGGGCGCGCTGGGCCGGATCCTCACCACCCAGGGCAGGCTCGCCGAGGCCCGTACGTGGCTCGCCGACGCCGCGGCCCTGGCCCACGGCATCGGTGACACCCACCGCGAGGCCGTCGTCCTGCGCGACCTCGGCACCCTGGAGCTGGCCGACGGCGAGCCCGCCGTCGCCCTGCGCACGCTCGAACAGGCCACGCAGATCTTCTGGGACCTGAGCGACGAGCGCTGCGCGGCCAAGACCCTGCTCGAGACGGCCCCGGTGCTCGTCGCGCTGTCCGAGCGCGAGCGAGCGCTGGCGTCCCTGGCCGAGGCCACCGCGTACTTCCGCCGCCACGGCCTGCACGACGACGAGGCCCGCTCGGAGAAGCTGCTGGCCGAGGTCACCGAGGCGGGTCCGGTCATGGGCCCTCGCACGGCCCGGTGAGCAGCGCCGTGAGCGGTCACGACATCCGCCGCGCGACCCGGCCCAGTACCTGGTGCTCGGGACAGGGACCCCACCGCCGGGAGTCGGACCCGCGCGGGTTGTCGCTCAGGAGCACGACGTGGCCCGACGGCACCGTACCCGTACGACATCGCGTCGTTCGCCGAGGCCGAGACTTACGTGACGACGTACGGGTACACAGCGACCCAGGTGGAATCCCTGGTCAGGGCCCTGTACCGCGAGACGGACCCGTCCGGCCGGCTCCCGGTCCCCATCCCGGAGGGCACCGGCGGATTCCTGTATCCGTACGGCCACGGCCTGTCCTGGTGACGGCCGCCGGCCGACGTCAGCCGCCCATGGACCGTGTCACGCGGCCCATGACCTGGTGGTCGGGGCAGGGCCCCCACCGGCGGGAGTCGACGCCGCGGGGGTTGTCACTGAGCAGGACGATGTGGCCCGCGGGCACGCGCCCCTCTCCCCTGTCCCAGGGGGCCGGGTCGATGCCGTCGGGCCATGGTTCGCCGCCGGTCGCCGCCACACGTTTGATCAGCCAGCGCCTGCCCAGTGGCAGGCCCGACCGCTGCGCGGGCGCCGTCGTCGGCCATCCGTGCGTCACATCGGGCTTGCGCACGACGACGACGTCACCGCGGGCGGGCGCGCGCCCACCGCGCCGCACGAGCACACGGTCACCGGGCTCGTACGTGGGATGCATGCTCGTGCCGTCGACGGCGACGACGACGTAGTGGTGTCGCAGGTGCCGGTACCCGGCCGACCCGGCAAGCACCGCTCCGGCCAGCGCGAGCGCAAGGTCCACGGCCGTCCCTGTCATGCGGACACTCCTTCCCCGGCCGGGACCGGGTCCTGGTAGCCGGTCGCCTGCAGCGTGAACAGGCGGGCGTACTCGCCGCCCGCCCGCATGAGTTCGTCGTGCGTGCCCTGCTCGGCGACGACGCCGCCGGCCAGGACCACGATCTGCTGCGCGTCCCGGACCGCACCGAGCCGGTGCGAGACCAGCAGGGTCGCGGTCCCGGTCCGCAGGGTGCCCAGCAGCTCGCGGACCTCGTTCTCGGCCTGCGGGTCGAGGCCCGACGTCGGCTCGTCGAGCACCAGCAGGTCGCGGCCGGACCGCATGAGCGAGCGAGCAAGCGCGAGGCGCTGCCACTGACCGCCGGACAGCGTGGTGCCCACCGACGTCGTGTCGTCGCCGACCTCGTCGTCGTTCCAGAACGCCCGGGACAACATCGTGTCGTACCCGTGCTGCAGCCCGGCCACGATCCGGTCCGCACCCGCTGCACGCGCCGCGGCGTGCACGCGGGCGTCGTCGTCCAGGTGCTCGAGCGCGCCGAGCGCGATGTTCTCGCGTGCGGACAGCTCGTACTGCACGAAGTCCTGGAAGACGGCGCTGACCCGGGAGCGCAGGCCGTCGACGTCGTACCCACGGATGTCGGTACCGTCCCACAGGATCATGCCGCGGGACGGGTCGTACATGCGCATCAGCAGCTTGACCAGCGTGCTCTTGCCCGCGCCGTTCAGGCCGACGACGGCGACGGAACCGCGCACCGGGATCGTCATGCTCACGCCGCGCAGCACCCAGGGGCCGTCGTCGGTGTAGCGGAACCAGACGTCCTCGAGGCGGATCTCGTGCTCAAGCGGGCGGGCGGGGACAGGGGCGGCGGGGGCGATCAGATCCTGCGGGGTGGCGAGGACGTCGTCGTAGTGCGCCACGAGCAGCAGCGTCGAGTGGATGCGAGCGAGGCACATGACCAGGCCGGCGGCCGCACCCTGGACTGCCCCGGTCGCACCGACGAACGCGGAGACGTCGCCGGCGGTGAAGTCGCCGCGCAGCGCGCCGAGCACCACCCAGACGAGACCACCGCCGGAGACGACGGCGCCCGCGACCATGAGCGGGGCGTGCGCGAGGAAGGCCTTGCGGTCGAGGCGCTCCTCGGCGGCGTTGATCGCGCGCAGCTCCCGGTTCATGCGGCCGGTGAGGAAGCGCCCGGCGCCGAAGATCCGCACCTCGGCAGCCGCGACGGGATGCATCATGAGGTCCTGGTAGAAGGCCAGGCGCCGCGAACGCGGGCTGACGCGCCACAGCACGTCGGCACGTTCCCGGTTGAGGACGAGCTGCACGATCAACCCCGGCACCGCGGCGACCACGACGAGCACGGCGACCACGGGACTGATCATGACCAGCACACCGAGGGTAGTCGCGATCGTGATCACGCCGCGGACCGACCCGAACAACGAGTCGATGACCTCGTCGGGCGCGTCGGATGCGGACGTCTGGGCCATGCTGAGCCGGTCGCGGAAAGCCGGGTCCTCGAAGTGGCGCAACCCGGACAGCCGTGCGACGGTCGTGAACAGGCGAGACGTGACCAGCAGGGTGACGGCGCGGCGGATCCGGCCGTTCACGTACTGGCTGACGTGCGACATCAGCGCGCCCGCGAGGGTCATGACCGCGAGGCCCACCACGATCAGGACAGGACGGTCCCCCAGCGGCTGCGGCACGCCGGGCGCGTCGGAACCGAGCTGGAGGACGTCGAGCAGCCACTTGGTGGCGAGCACGCCGCCGGCGGGGAGCAGCGCGTCGGTCAGCGTGACGAGTACGAGGACCGCGAGAGCACCGGGCGCCGCCTGGGCCCCCAGGGCGGCGACCCGGAAGGCGCGGACGGTGCCGGAGCCGATCGCGGTCAGCGCGCGGTGACCGCGGCGGGGCCGGGTGTCGCCGCCTGATACGGCGTCGCGCCCGGCGCCGTCGTCGTCCCTCATGCCGGCACGAGGACGGTGTCCAGGTCGCTGACCTCGACCCCCGAGCGCTTGACCTGCCCGGACCCGTCCACGAGGACGAACGCCGGGTAGCCGCCGGCCTCGAACGGCAGATCGATCCCGTCGCGCCGGTGCACGACGACGGTCACCGTGTCGCCGAGCGTGGCCAGGTACTCCTCGCGCTTCTCCGCCTTGCCGTGCTCGTCGTCGTGCACGACGAACGCGATGACCTGGTGCGGGGTGAAACCCTCGCGGCGGGTCATGTCGACGAGCGGCTGTAGTTCCTTGGCGCAGGTGCTGCAGCTGGTGTCGAAGAAGGCGTAGACGGCGGTGTCGCCGTATCGGTCCTCGTAGGAGATCTCCTCGCCGGTGGTGGTCGTGGCGGAGAAGGGGCGGATGGAGGCGCCGGCCTTGACCTCGTCCAGGTCGGGGAATGTGGGCTTGCCGTGCGCGTGCCCGGCGTCAGCTGCTGGTGCGGTACGGACGCGGCGCGCGATCGCCGCGGTCAGCACGAGGTTGAACACTGTCAGGACGCCGAGCAGGACGACGGCGGCGGTGAGGACTGCCATGGGAGGCTCCGTTCTCCGGTGGTCAGGGTGGTTCAGCGGGTAGGAACGCGCGTGCCGGAACGGCGCGGGTCCAGAGGGGCGAACACGTCGACGACGTCGTCGAAGAAATAGGTGAGTGCGGTGACCGCGGCAGCGCCGACGACGGCCAGTGCGGCGGAGCCCAGGTCCGGAAGCGGGTCGGCGACGGCGTCGGATGCGGCCACCAGGCCACCGACCGCCAGCACCGTGAGCGCGACGTTGCGGACGACGTGCGGCCAGCCGAGCGACGTCGTGCTCCTGCCGAAGCACGAGCACGTGACCGCGGCGCCGGTCGCGGAGTAGAGAGCGATGCCCGTGAAGCCGGTGAACATCAGCGCCGCGGCGGCCAGCGCGGGAGCGGCGACAGGTGCGAGGGGCGGGGCGATCGCCACGAGGAGCGCAACGGCCAGCAGGATCTCGACGCCGATGTGGAGCGAGGACACCACGTCCACGGGCAGACGGCCGAGCAGACCGGGCACCCGGTCCAACAGTGCCTTCCAGGTCTCCCGATTGGCATCGCCGCGCACCTTCGCGACGCCGGACGCGAGCAGAACGCCGGCAACGGCCAGCTGCAGGAACAGTGCGAGGGTGACGAGCAAGGGTGAACTCCGCGGAAGTAGTGATCACATCGAGTCGGGGGGACTGCCGCCATGCGCCGTCGCCTGGCGGCAGCTGGGCCAGCAGCCGCAGGAGTAGTACGCCCAGCTGGTACAGGGCGAGCTGCAGCCCACCGGGCAGTCCGTGAACAGCCGTGGCCTCACCAAGACACCGGAGGGGCCACGGCTGCTCTGCACATCGGCCGTGGGTACGACCGATCGACCTCAGCAGACGGCGCTGCAGCTGATGTTCCTCCAGGCGGTGCACGTGCCGGCCTTCTCGCAGGTGGAGCCGCTGTAACACGTGCGGGCCTGGTGGAGGATCCCGGAGGTCCCGCTCGACGTGGAGCACCGTGTATAGCATCGGTATTGAGTCGAGGAGGTGCAGAGGGCCTCGGCCACCTCCTGAGGCGCGACCTTCTGCAGCATCGCCTCACCAACCCGCGCGAACAAGTTGCTCATGGTTCCCTTTCTCTCCGTGAATGCTGATGACGCCATTAATCCAGCCTGTCGCCCGGGCCACCAGGAACGGCAACCGGCAAATTCACCGGCAGAACGGCCGCGGCTCACAGCAAGACCGGTGGAGCAACGATCCACGGGTCAGTCGTCACCTGTCGGTCGGCACGACAGAAGGATTCTCAGACGCAGCAACCGACGTTGGCCCAAGAGGTACATGCGGTGTGGCAGTTCGTGGTCTGCTGGTAGCAGTAGCGCTTCTGCCACCTGTGCGAGCCTGTCTCGCATACGGTCGTGTTACAGCGGTACTGGTAGTAACCGGAACACGCGGCCTCGGCCGTCTCGTTCCGGGCCGCCTTCCGGAGGATTGCGTCACCGAACTGCACAAACAGGTTGCTCATGATGCTCCTACTCTCCGCGATTGCTGACGAATTCATTAGGCCAGCCCGCCGTCCGCACCGCCAGGAACCGTCAGCGGCAAATTCACCGGCATGTCCGCACGCCCCGCCTCGCCGTCGTCGTCCAGGCTGATCTCCCAGGCGAACTCCCGTAGCAGGCGATGCATCTCGTACCGGCGGGGCGCGGTTCCTCCAGCAGGTGCAGTCCCGGCCGCCGTCTTCGGCGCCACCTCCTGGAGGACCACGTCACCGAGCTGCGTGAACAGATTGCTCATTCCACTCCTTCTTTCGTCAGGGTCTTGCGCCGGCGTTCAGCAGCAGCCGTTGTCCGCCCAGGCGGTGCAGCTGGGCGGGCAGGAACCTGTGTAGCAGGCGCGCCGCTGACGGTTGCCCGTCGTCTGCGGCTGGGCGCGACACCTTTCGCTGGACTCGCACCGGTACTGGTAGTTGGTGATGCAGACGGCCTCAGCCGTCTGCTCCGGGGCGATCTTCTGGAGGATCGCGTCACCGAACTGCTTGACGAGGTTGCTCATCCCGCTCCTTCTTTCTCCGGCATTGCGAACGGCACCATTCGATCCAGCCGACGGCCATGGCGACCAGGAAGTTCGACCGGCAGCTCCACCGGCAATCGCGACGGCCGGAGCGGTGGCGAGCTCGCCGTCGGCCGACGGCCGACGACGGGGAGCGGCTCGATGTCCGCTTCGAGGTCCGCCTCCCGGACGAACTCCCGCACCAGGTCGTGCATCGCATACCGGTCCGGTAGCGGCTCTTCGAGCAGGTGCGCCGAGGTCAGCTCAGCAAGCACACGATGGGCGGCCCGGGGCGTCAGGCTCCAGGACGCGGTCAAGGCGGCTCTGGCCATCCGTCCCTCCGGAAGCGCGCTCGCGAGGTGGAGGCATTGCGCGGCCTGCGGGGTGAGCCGCCGGTACGGCTCGGCGAAGACGGTGCGCAGGTCGCATCCGGCGTCGTCGGCGGTGTGGAAGGCGTCGAGCGGCACCGGCTCGGCCAGCCACGCATCGAGCGCGGCCTGCGCCTGCGCGGCGGGGCGACGAACCAGGCGGTCGCTCGCGATACGCAGCGCGAGCGGCAGGCCGGCGCAGCGCCGCACGATCGCGTCGACCGCTCCGGGGGCGCCGCGCAGATGCGCGGGTCCCAGCAGGTTCCGGACCAGCTCGGCGGCGTCGTCGTCCGCAAGGGGTCCGACGGCGACGTGACGCGCCCCGTCCCGGATGCTCAGCCCGCGCAGCTGGTACCTGCTGGTGACGAGGGCCGCGCAGGCGCCGGGTCCGGGGAGGAGTGGCCGGACCTGCTCGGCGGAGCCCGCGTCGTCCAGCACGACGAGCATCCGCCGCCCGGCGAGAGTACGGCGCAGGAGCGCGGCGCGGTTCTCGGCCGACGACTGCGCACCCAGGTTCGCGATCCCGAGGTCGCTGAGGATCCGGTCGACGACGGCCTCGGTCGGGTGCGGCCGTCCGGCGCGAGAACCGTGCAGGTCCACGTACAGGACGCCGTCGGCGAACGACCACAGGCGCGTGTGGGCCCAGGCAAGGGCGAGAGCGGTCTTGCCGGCGCCGGCAAGACCGTCGAGGACGGCCAGCCGCGGGGTGCCAACGTCACCGGTCAGCGCGGCGTCGAGCTCGGCGAGCTCGACGGCCCTGCCGGTGAACGGGGACGGCCGCGCCGGCAGCTGCAGCGGGACGACGAGGTCCGGCGCCTCCGCGGCCGGAGGCAGGTCCGGGGACGGCGCCGCCCAGGAGCTGGCTCGCGGGGTCGTCCCGGGCGCCTCGGGCTGGTCCTGGGCCGCGGCGCACTGTCGGGGACGGTAGGACTCGACAAGGTCGGACAGCTGGGCGTCGCCCAGGCCGAGGCCCGTCCCGATCGCGCGCAAGGTACTCGTGCGCGGTCTGGTCACGGCACCGCGCTCAAGGTTGCTGACCGAGCGGACGGACAGGCCCGCGCGCTCCGCCAGCTCCTCCTGCGTGAGCCCCGCTCTGCGGCGAAGCCGCGAGAGCGGCCCGTCGTCCACCACCCCGGTCACCACGAGATCAGTGGTCGTTCACGGAGGTGTTGGTCACGGCACTGCTTCGCGTTCGCATGGCGTTCCTTCCGGTCCGGTGACCTGCCAGTGTTCACAGGCCACCTACATCGGTCCTGCACCGGACCTATGCCGACGGCCTGTCGCGCCCAGCCATCGACCAGGAAGTGTTGCCGGGCACACGAAGTGCCTCCGCAACTGCCGGTCGATTGCCGGAGCAAATTCCTGGTCCTCCTGATCGGGCGCTGTCTTAGACAGCCGGGTCCGCACACCCAGGAGGGAGGCCAGTCATGACGATCGTCGTTCGTAAGGTCGAGCCGGTGAAGGCGACCCAGTACCCGACGCCGCCCGGCAACAGCCGAGCAGCACTCCCGCACCAGGGGCCGGCCCCGCACGTCTCGCGTGCGTCGGGGCCGGCCCTCGGCACATCACGACCGATCGGTACACGACGACGGGGAGACCGCGATGATCACGCTGAAGTACTGCCGGTGGGAACGGTCCGACGGGGTCTTGACCCTCATGGCCGACCAGAGCCGGACCATCGAGCTCGACGACCCGACCGGGGACGTCGGGACCCTGCTCGCCGCCCTCCGCGAGGGCACCGAGGACGCCGCCGCGCTGACGACCCTGCTGCGTGAGTCCGGTCATGACACCGGACCGCCTGGACGGTCTACGCCATCGCGGCGCTGTTCTCCCTGATCACGCTCGCCGTGCGGCCGGACCTGCGCCCGCCCTCGACGGACGCGATAATCGTGGCGGACTTCGGGATCAGCGCGCTCGTCCTGCTGCCGGTGGGCTGGTCGGTCACCGCCCTGCACGAGTACTGGCACTGGCTCGCGGTGCGGGCACTGGGCCGGCAGTCGAGGTTCGGGATCGACGTCCGGTACGGGGTCCTCCTCGTGTTCGAGACGGACCTGACGCAGATCTGGAGCGTCGAGCGGCGCCGACGCTACGGGCCCCAGCTGGCCGGGATGGCCGTCCAGGGCGTGCTGCTGGCTGTGACGCTGCTCGCCGAGGTGCTGTGGCGGGACGCGCCGTTCCTGCGGCTGCTCGTGCTGCTCAACCTGGCGACGCTGTTCTGGCAGGCCATGATCTTCCTGCGCTCCGACCTGTACGCCGTCCTGGTGACCGCCACGGGGTGCACCAACCTCTGGGAGACCACCCAGTTGCGCGCGAAGGCGATGTTCCGCCTGATCAGCCCATCGGAACGGCGCGCCCTGGAGGAAGCCTCCCCGGCTGACCGTCGGGTGAGCCGATGGTTCGTCCACGTGTGGCTCATCGGACCGGTGTTCGCCGCCGGCTATCTGGTCTGGTACCTCCTGCCCTGGATCGGCCAGGCGGCCGATTGGACCGCAGCGGGGCTCACCACGTCCCCGGCTTCCGGGACGTTTTGGTGGACCGTCGCCTCCGCCGTCGCGCTGTTCGGTCCGCTTGTCCTCACGGCCGCCGTCGCGGCGAAAGCCGGGATCAGGGCGCTGCGGGCGCAGAGGGCCCGCAGACAGCAGGCGACGACCTAGCTCGCCGGCCCGCACTCCCTCTCTGCCGCATGGGCGCCGGCCCTCCCCGACGTCGACGCCGTGCTCCAGGACGACTGTGCTGCACCCGTGTGCAGCACAGTCCGTCAGGTTATCGGCGCGCGTGATTCCGGTGGACTCACGCTCGGTTCCTCGAGGATGTGGTCGGGCTCGTCGTCGGTGAGGTCGGACAGGTTCGTCGTGAGAGCACGCCCCCTGTTGGGACAGTCTGCGGCGCATCGCGCTCTCCAGGGTTGACCGTGTCCCAGGGTCACGGACTTCACTGGTGCTGGAAGGCGGTCTTCACTGGTCCGGGAGGCGATGAAGGCAGAGACCCTGCACGACGAAAGGACCCACGATGCCCAGCACCATGTCGCTGCCAGGCTGCGACGAGCAGCTGCGCGACGCCCTGGACGACGCGATCCGCGCGAGGACAGTCACTGACGCGGAAGCGGACACGTACCTGTGGCTTCTTCAGGCGAACCCGGGCCGGTACGAGACCTTCGGTGACCTCATCGAGGTCGTTCGCCAGGTGCTGACCAGCCCGCCGGCCTGACGAGCGCACCCCACGTACTTGACTGTGCCCTTGCGACATGGTCTGGAGTAGCGCTCGGCCGTCCGATCCGGCGGCCCTGTCGACCACTTCATGGAGCATGAGCATGCGACTCTTCCGGCACGCCCTCCAGACCATCCAGACGAATCGCCGCGCGTATCTCGCCCTGAACGCGATCCTGTACGGCTCGGTCCTCGCCGGCTTCGGGGCGGGCCTGCTCTTTCCCGACCTGACGGCCGCGCAGACGGAGTCCTTCCAGAGCAGCGACTCGGCCGACCTGATCCGGTCCCTGCTCGAGAGCCCCTGGCTGTTCGCCCTCGTGATCCTCGCCAACAACGTCCTGCGAGCCGGCCTGCTCAACCTCGTCCTGCCGTCGATGATCGTGCCGTTCGCGGGAATCGTCTGGTACGTCTACGTCCTGTTCACGGTCGGCCTGATGCTCGCACCGGCCGACCGGGAAGGCTGGCTGACGCTCGTCCCGCACTCGCTCACCGTGGTCATGGAGGTCCAGGCCTACGTGCTGCTCTCGCTCGGTGTCTACCTCCTGGGCAGGGCGTGGATCCAGCCGCGGACCGTCGGTGCCGGGAACCGTCGGCAGGCCTACGTGCACGGGCTGCGTCAGCTCGGCGTGCTGAGCCTGCCGGCGCTCGCGCTGCTCGTGGTGTTCGCGCTCTACGAGGCGTTCTCCGTCGTCTACCTCGTGCCTCTGCTGACGGAGGGCTGAGCGCGCAGGCACCGCCTCGGCCGGGTGCTCGCGCGGCATGCTGGTCCCATGGACCCGGTAGCCGTCGTCGTCGCAGTGTCCGTGCTGGCCGCGCTGGCCTTCGCGATCGTGGCCGTCCTGCGCCTGGAGTCACCGTGGTTGCAGCCGATCGCGATCGGGCGGGCGGTGCTGCAGCTCGGGCTGCTGAGCCTCGTCCTGACGGGGGTGCTGGCCGACGGCGTGTGGGTAGGCGTCTTCCTGGCCGTGATGGTCGGGGCCGCGACGGCGGTCGTGCTGCGCCGGGCGCGGCTCCCCTGGCGCGACGCGCCGCGCCTCGCCGGCGTGCTGCTGGTCGCCGCGGCCGTGCCGATGACGGTGGTGTTCGCCACCGGTGCGCTGCCGCTGGAGCCGCGCTACCTCCTGGCGGTCGGTGGGATCGTGGTGGGCAGCACCATGACCGTCAGCTCCCTGATGGGCCGGTCGCTGGCCGCCGCGCTGGTCACCGGCCGCGACGAGATCGAGGGATGGCTCGCCCTGGGCGCCACGCCCCGGACGGCCGCCCTGCGCGCCGTGCGCACGGCGGCGTCCACCGCGCTGATCCCCTCGACCGACCAGACCCGCACCACGGGCATCGTCACCCTGCCCGGCGCGTTCGTCGGCGCGGTCTTCGCCGGCTCTCCCCCGCTGGAGGCGGCCGGCTTCCAGCTGATCGTGCTGGCCAGCATCCTGGCCGCCGGCGCGATCTGCGTCGCGGCCCTGGGCTGGCTGCTCGGCGCGCCCACCCAGCTGCCGGACGGCGGCGCGGACGCCGGCACGGCCGCGCGTCCGGGGCGGCACTACTCGAAGTAGGTCGGGTAGTGCGCCACGCAGCGCGGGTTGAACGCGGCGCTGCAGCGCGGGCACGACGGCGCCCCGCGGTACCCGTCGATGGTGAGCTCCGTCCGGCACACCCCGCAGAGCACGGCGCGCTCGTGGCCCGATCCCGCGGGCCACGGGCGCGAGCCATGGTCGGCGGTCTCGTCGTGGCAGAGGTGGCACGGGTAGTAGCGGCCGCAGCAGGCGAACCGGATCGCGATCACGTCGAGCTCCGTGCGGTAGTGCACGCAGCGCGTCTGGTCGTCCACCGTCGGCCCGTGCACCGCCGGGCCATGCACCGCCGGGCTCATCGCACGCCCCGGGCGGTCAGCGCGTCGCCGAGCGCGTCGGCGTGCTTGAGCGCGACCACCAGGAGCGGCATCGCGAAGAGCCGCAGGCTCCGCCCGCCGCCCCGGGCCCGCTGCGCCTCGCGGACCTCGCGCTCGATCCGCGCGAGCACGGGCAGGGTGCTCACCGTCACCGCCACCGTCAGAGCCGCCCGGTCGGGATCGATCCGCAGGAGCGCCAGCGGTTTCAGCGCCCGCTCGAGCACCTCGAGCAGCTCGCCGAGCGGCGTGGTCGACGTGAGCAGCCCGCTGATCACCACGGCCGCGGTCACCCGGGCGACGTTCGCGACGGCCTCCTCGGGGCCGGCGAACACGAGCTGCCCGGCGGCGATCACCACGATCATCCACCGCACGACGACGAGCTGCCGGACGAGCTCGCGCATCCCCGCTCCCCGCACGGCGTAGCAGCCGACGCAGACGACCGCGGTGACCGCGGCGCCCCACCAGCTTGCGGGGAGCAGGCACACGCCGAGCACGACGAGCAGCAGCACGACGGCCTTGGGCCCCGCCGGCATCCGGTGCCAGGGGCCGTCGCCCGGCCGGTACAGGGTCAGCACGCGAGCTCCTGCTCGTAGGCCGCGACGATCGCGTCGGGGGCTCCGACGGCGGCGATCGTGCCGTCCTGCACCAGGACCGCCGTGTCGCACCGTTGGGCCAGGGCGAGGTCGTGCGTCACCAGGAGCAGCCGGTGGTCGCCGTCGGCGAAGAGGTGGTCGGCGACCCGCCGGGCGTTGCGCGCGTCCAGGTACGCCGTCGGCTCGTCGGCGATCACGAGGTCGGGGCGGCGCACGAAGGCGCCGCACAGCGCGAGGAGCTGCTTCTGCCCGCCGGACAGGTCGTGCGACGCACGGTCCGCGACCTCGTCGAGGCCGAACCGGCGCAGGGCCTCGTCGACCCGCCGGTCCCGCTCCTGCCGGGGCAGCTTCTCGGGACGCAACGAGAACGCGACGTCCTCCGTCACGGTCGGCATGACGATCTGGGTGTCCGGGTTGCTGAACACGACGGCGACGCGACGGCGCAGCCGGGCGGCGTCGCGGGCCGGGTCGAGGCCGAGCACGCGGACCGTCCCACTCGTGGCGTGGGCCAGCCCGCCGACGAGCCGCGCGAGCGTGGACTTGCCCGACCCGTTCTCGCCGACGACGGCGACGGTGCGCGCGTCGAGCGAGCACGTCACGCCGCGCAGCACGTCCGTGTCCCCCAGGCGCACGTGGACGTCGTCCAGGTCGAGGTAGCTCATCGGACCACCTCGACGACGGCGGCGACGCCCATCCCGCCCCCCACCGAGGCGGCGGCCACGCCGAGGGTTCCGGCCGGCGCACCCGCGCGGACCAGCCGGCTGAACAGCCGCACCATGGCGACCGCGCCGCTGGCGCCCCACGGGTGACCGAGCGCGAGCGCCCCGCCGTCGGCGCAGACCCGCGGGTCGTCGTCGGCGAGACCGATCCGGTCGAGCACCGCCAGCGACTGCGCCGCGAAGGCCTCGACGATCTCCACCGCGGCGACGTCGCCGATCCCGGCGTCGGCGGCATCGAGCGCCGCGAGCACGGCCGGGGCCGCTCCGATCCCCGGCAGCGCCGGGTCGCAGCCGACGACCGCGTGGCCGCGGACCACGAGGCCGGCGGCATCGCCCCGGAGGCGGTGGGGCACGATCGCGACGGTCGCGGCGCCGTCGCTGATCCGCGTCGACGTCCCCGCGGTGACGGTGCCGCCCGGGAAGAGGGGGCGCAGACGGGGCAGCAGGGGTTCGGCCACGCCGATCGAGTCGTCGGCGAGCACACCGCGCAGGGGCACCAGCTCTGCGTCGAACCGTCCGGCGTCGCGGGCCGCGCGGGCCCGCTCGTGGCTGCGGGCCGCGTGCGCGTCCTGCCGCTCCCGGGTGATCGCGTCGGCCCGGGCGAGGTCCTCGGCCGCCTCGACCATGTCCGGGTCGGGCCAGCCCACCGGTGCGAACGGGGCCCGGTCGTAGGACACGCCGTCTGCCGACCTGGTCGGGGCGGTCGACGCGCTCTCGACGCCGCCGGCGATCCGCGGCCGGTCGTCGCCGGCGCGGATCGCGGTCACCGCGTCCAGGACGGCGGCCAACCCGCTGCCGCACTGCCGGTCCACGGTCACGCCCGGCACGCCGACGCCGAGCCCGGCGGCGAGCGCCGAGACGCGGGCGGGATTGCCGCCAGGACCCATGCAGTTGCCGAGCACGACGTCGGCGACGTCGAGCGCCCGGCCGGTGGCGGACTCGGCGTCGGCCAGGGTGGCGCGCAGGACGGGGCCCGTGAGCTGCTCGGCCCTGACCTGGGCGAACGCCCGGCTACGGGTGCCGATGGGGGTGCGTCGCGCGGCGACGACGACGGGCAGCTCGGACACGCGCTGCCCGGACACGTACTGCTCAGACAAGCCGGCTCACCTCGCCCGTGCCGACCTGGCGCAGCACCTCGGCGCGGGCCGGCTTGCCGGACGCCGTGCGCGGCAGCCGCCCCGCGAACCACACGCGGGGCCGGTGGGCGGGCGCAAACCGGGTCTCGGCCAGGGAGCGCAGCCGGCCCGCCGTGGGCGCCGGGGCGCCGTCGGCGGGCTCGACCATCGCGGCGACGAGCGCGCCGACCCGGGGCGTGGGGAGCCCGAAGACGACGGCGTCGGCGACCCCGGGGAGCGTCCGGAGGCCCGCCTCGACCTCGTCGGGGACGACGGTGGCGGACGCGGTGAGGATGGCGGCGTCCGCCCGCCCGCGCACGGTCAGGGTTCCGTCGTCGTCCAGGGTGGCGAGGTCGCCGACGGTGCTCCAGGCACCGTCGGTGCGCAGGGGGCCGGGCTCACCGAGGTAGCCGAGCGCGGCGTAGGGCGAGCGGGCCCACAGCTCGCCGTCCCGCACGTCGATCTCCACCCCGGGGAAGGCCCGCAGGCCACTGCCGTCGTCGACCGCGACGAAGGAGAGCTCCGCCGCCCCGTAGTACGCGACGACGCGGATGCCGCGGGACTCCGCGTCCGCGCGCAGTCGCGCGTCGAGGTGGGAGCCGCCGACCAGGGCCGTCCGCAGGCGCGGGGCGGCGCCGGCGTCGAGCAGGGCGCGCAGCGCGTGGGGCGTGCCGTGGAAGAGGGTGGCCTGCTCGGCGCCCCGTCCGCCGGGGAAGACCGGCCGCGGCCCCCCGCCGAGGGCGTGCGCCAGGGAGAACAGCGTGAGGGACGACGCCGGCGGGGCGGGCAGCAGGATCTCTTCTTTGGGCCCCTGGCCGGCGAGCAGCGCGGACACCGCGGCGAACGACCGCTCCCACGACGCGGCGGTGCGCAGCACGACGCGCGGGGTCCCGCTCGTCCCGGAGGTCAGGGCGGCCCAGGCCGCGCCGTCGAGGACGGGGGCGTCGGCGGTGAGGTCGCGCACGGCGGACCACTGCGCCGCGGGCCACCGGTCGTCGCCGACGAGGGGGACGTCGCCTTCGTCGCGCACCGCGCGGATGCTGTCGAGGAGCTCGCCGGGCGCACCCCGCAGCACCCTGATGCGTGCGGTCATCGGGTCGCGTCCGGTGCCGGGGAGTCGGGGGCCGGGGCGTCCGGGGCCGCGACACCGTCACGCCGCGGCGGGAGCCACGTGCGGCGGAACGCACGCGGGTACGCGCGCAGCAGGGTCGTGACGGTCAGGGTCGCGAGCGTCGCCTTGACCAGGTCACCGGGGAGGAACACGAGGCTGGTGAGCGCGGTCTCTCCCAGGGACAGCCGGGTCACCAGGCTCTGCACGGGGATGCCGAACGCGTAGACGACCACGATGCCGCCGACGACCGTGGCGACCGCCGTCCGCCAGACGGCCGGCCTCCGGGCGGAGGAGTGCACGATCAGGCCCGTCACGAACGCCCCGGCGACCCAGCCGGCCAGGTATCCCGCGGACGGTCCGACGAAGACGCCGAGGCCGCCCCGCCCGCCGGCGAGCAGCGGGAGCCCGACCGCGACGAGGGCGAGCAGCACGACCATGGACAGCGCACCCAGCCGCGGGCCGAGGACGGCGCCGGCGAGCATGACACCGAACGTCTGCGCCGTGATCGGTACGGCGCCGAGGACGCTGAAGCTGCCCGGCAGACCGAGCGCGGCGACGACGGCGACGAAGACGGCCAGGCGCGCCATGTCCCTCGCGTCGAGGGCCCACGGTCGTGATCTGTGGTCGATGGACATTCACTCACCTCCTACCTGAACGCTGTTCACCTGAACAGCGTTCGACAATATAGTGACCTCATGGCCGTTTCGGGAAGCTCGCGTCGACGAAGCCGCGACGACGTCGCCGAGACGGCGTTGCACCTCCTGGACGAGTACGGTCTGCCCGACCTGACCATGCGACACCTGGCGACCGCGCTCGGCGTGCAGCCGAGCGCCCTGTACTGGCACTTCCCGAACAAGCAGGCGCTGCTCGCGGCCGTCAGCGAGCGGATCCTCGCGCCGATGGCCGAGATACCGAGCGACAGGACGTCCATGCACGAGGCCGTGCGCGTGGTCGGGACGAGGATGCGCGAGTGCCTGCTGGCGCACCGGGACGGCTCCGAGCTGGTGTCGAGCTCGCTCGCCCTCGGACTGGTGAGCTCACCCGTGCGGCCGCACCTGCTCGACGCCGCTCGTGTCCATGGCGTGCCCGACGCGCTGGCCGAGGTGGCCGCCGAAGCGGTCATGCACTTCGTGGTCGGCTTCACCTTTCACGAGCAGCAGCGCCTGGCCGCGGACCAGCTCGGGCTGCTGACGGAGACCGACGCCTCGACCCTGGAGGGGGACCGCGTGGGCGCCCCCGTCGTCGGCGACTTCGCCGAGGCGCTGACGATGATCGCGCACGGCCTCGAGGTGTCGATCGCCCAGTACAGGGAAGTGGAGAAGATCAAGCGGGACGAATTTTCGCGCACGGCCGGATGAGAAGAGGTCGCGTTGCGCGAGTGTGAGATCAAGTTTCAGATCCACGACGCGTCGAGCGCTCTGGACCTCACGGAACGGCTGCTCGACCTCGACGGCACCGCGTACACCGGCTCCCGCGAGGAGCTCGACTGCGTCGTCGACACGGAGGACCATGCGATGCGGGCCGCGGGAGTGCTGCTGCGGCACAGGGTCGTGCGCCGCAAGGACGGCGTGAGCGAGCTGATCACCCTGAAGACCGCGCGTCCGGAGACGGCTGCCGGGAAGCGGCGGTTCCAGGACCACGAGGAGATCGAGTTCGAGGCGGACGGCTCCGAGAGAGCGGCTCGGACGTCGTTCCACATCGGCGACGAGGTTCGCCGGCTGTCGGGGGTGAGCGTCGAGGTACCGCGTTCGCCGGTCGGCACGCGCGCATGGTTGACCACGCTCCGCGCCCAGATCGGGTCGCTTCGTGTTCGGGCCCTGCTCGAGAAGCGTCGCTCGGTCTTCAAGGGAGAGGGCTGGGAGGTGTGCCTCGACCGCTTTCCGTCACCCATGGGCTCCTTCGCCGAGATCGAGGCGACGGATCCGGGCACGCTCCTCAGGGTTGCCGGGCTGCTTCACCTCGATCCGGATGCGGCCGAGACCCGGACGTACGGAAAGATCCTGGGTGAGCGGAACGCGCGACGGCCTCCCGCTTTGAGGCGAGTCGCCCTGTTCGACGACAGCTGGGGCGACCTGGCGGACGTCCTGGAGCTCCCCGCCCGATGAATGGGGCCCAACCCGTCGCACGCAGAGCCGTCAGGCGGGCACCGTGGGGTCGACATCGATCCACAGATACAGGTGTTTCTGCTCCGCCTGGGCGCTGCGCGCAAGTGACGTGAGCTCCCGGAGAAGCGCGCCGGTCGCAGCCCCGGTGAGCCTCTCCAGGCGCACCTCGTCCGTCCTGGACCACCGGGACGCCGCGATGAGCCCGCGCACCCCTGACTGCCGGGCCAACGCGTCCCGGGCCTGATCGCCGAGCGGTAGGACCACTCGCTGCCCCTGCTCGAAGACGGCGACCGGGTCGGGCGCGGAACGCATCACCGACCTGTGGTCACGGCCCGTGAGCATCGCCTCGAGCCTCCAGAGGCCGACCGGCCCCGGATCACACACCACCCCCGAGTCGGGTCCGGTATGCAGCCGGCCGACGGCTTGGACGTCGTCGGCCTCAGCAAAGACCACTTGTCGCACCAGGGATCCCACGAATGCCCTCCTTCAGACAACGAACAGGCGCCAGACAGGCCCTCGCAGGCTACGGGCTGCTCCCCGTCGGGATCGCACAGGAGGATGCGTGGGCTCAGATCAACCGGCGGCACGTGGGTCAGCGAGCGCAACACGCCCACGAGCACTGCCCTATCATCGGCCGCGTGCTGAAGACCCACCCTCCCGGCGCCCCGTCCGACGGGGACCTGGTCCGCGCCGCGCGGGCCGGCGAGACGAGTGCGGTCGGCCTCCTGCTGGCCCGGCACCGGCCCGCCATGCTCGCGGTCGCGACCGGCGTGCTCGGTCACGTCCCCGACGCCGAGGACGCCGTCCAGGAGGCCGCGCTCGTGGCCCTGCTGCGGATCGACGACCTGCGGGACGTCGACGCGGCAGGGCCGTGGCTCCGGTCCGTCGTGCGCAACGCGTGCAGGATGCGGCGGCGGGCGCGGTCCGACCTGCTGCCCCTGGACGAGCAGCACGCGGACCGGCTCCCGAGCGTCGAGCCGGACCCCGCGGACCTGCTGGACCGGTACGCCAGCCGCGACTGGTTGTGGGCCGCCCTCGGCGAGCTGCCCACGGACCTGCGGCTGACCCTCGTGCTGCGGCACCTCGGCGGGCTGCCCGCCTACCGCGACATCGCGACGACCCTCCAGATCCCCGTCGGCACGGTCCGCAGCCGGCTCTCCGAGGCCCGACGGCGCCTGGGGACCGCGCTGCTCGCCACCGCCGAGGCCGCGCACGACGACGTCGCCGCCGTGACCCGCGCCCGGCGCGGCGAGGCCGCCGAGCTGCTGGCGGCGGCCGACCGCGGCGAGCTCGGCTCGGTGCTGGGCGAGGGCTGGTCGCCGCTCGTGGAGTCGACGTGGCCACGCGGGCACACCACGACGGGCCACGACTACATCGTGCGGGCCCTGGCGGCGGACGTCGCCGACGGCGTGCACCATCGGCTCGCCGACGTCGTGGCCGGTCATGACCTCGCCCTGTGGGAGATCGAGCTGCTCAACCCGCCCGAGGACCCGGACCACTGCCCGCCCGGCGCGCTGTGGGTGCTGCGCCTGGAGGACGGCCTGGTCCGCCGGGCCCACCTGTTCCACCGCCCGCGGGAGTGACGCACGTCACTCCCCTCGCGCCGAACTTCCGGGCGCCGGCGAGCATCGTGCAGGTGTGAACACACGGACGACGGACCCGACCGAGCTCGCCGAGAGCGTCGAGGCCGAGATGATGTACCGCTACGAGACGAACGCCCCGGACCTCGCCCAGGAGGGGCTGGGGATCGCGACGACCAGGATGGGCGGCGGAGTGGTGCTGTCCGCCCGCGTCGACCCGTTCGACTACTGGAGCAAGGCGCTCGGGTTCGGGTTCGCGGAGCCCGTCACGCACGACCTGGTCGACCGGGTCGTCGCCTTCTACCGCGAGCAGGGCACGCCCACCGCCGTCCTCCAGGTGGCGCCGTCGGTGCTGCCGCCCGACTGGGCGCAGATCCAGGAGGCGCACGGGCTGCAGGCGGCGGGGTCGTGGCTGAAGCTGGCGGCGCCGATCGGCGACGTCCGGGCCGAGGCCCGCACCGACCTGCGGGTGGGTCCGGTCGGCGAGGCTGACGCGCACGAGTGGGCCTCCGTCGTCTCCCGGGCCTTCGGCATGGAGATTCCCGCCATGGTCGCGATGCTCGCCGAGAGCGTGCGGCACCCGGCCGCCACCCCGTTCGCCGCCTGGGACGGCGACACGATCGTGGCCGGCGCGAACCTCTACGTGCACGGCACGGTCGCCTCGCTGAACTCCGGTGCGACGCTGCCCGACCACCGCGGCCGCGGCGCCCAGTCGGCACTGATCGCCGCACGCCTGGCCGCCGCGCGGGCTGCCGGCGCCGGCTGGGTGGTCGCCGAGACCGGCGCGCCCGCACCGGGCGAGGTGAACCAGTCGCTGGCCAACCTGCAGCGCGCCGGCCTGCAGGTCCGCTACGCACGCCAGAACTGGCGCTGGCGCGCCTGACACCGAGGCCGGGCACCCGGGCCGGCCCGCCCGGGTCGCCCCGGGTCAGTCCAGGTGCCGCAGCTCCGGCCACAGGGCGGCCCAGCCGCCCACGGGGCTACGGCACTCCAGGATCGACACGCCCTGCTCCTCGTTGTCGACGTCCACGCCGTTGTCGAGCCGCCCCCGGACCGCGCACTCCTCGAACCGCTGGTCCCAGGCGCCGGGTGCCTCGGTGAGGACCAGGGCGACGGTCGAGGACGCCGGGGGCGGCCCGTACTCCCACAGCTGGTTGTGCCCCGAGTACACGGCGGGCAGCCCGAGCTCGGGACCGTACCGGTCCACGGCCCCGGCCTCGCCGTAGTTCTGCGTCAGGACGACGGTCCGGTCGCGGTCCTCGGCGGGGAGCGCCGCGTGCACGTCGGCGACCTGCCGTACGTACTCGGGCCAGCCGACGGCGTCCTGCGCGGCGGAGTTGATGTCGGCGATCGGCGTCCTGCCCAGGGCCGCCACGGGCACCAGCGGCAGGCTGATGACCAGGCAGATCACCGCGTTCACCGCCACCGTCACGACGACCGTCCGCTGCCAGCCGGACCGGGCCCACTCGGCGACCGGCACGCACCCCGCGGCGAACAGCACGGAGAGCAGGCCCGTCGCGTAGTACGTCTGGGACCCGGCCAGGTAGGTGAACGCGAGCAGCGCCGGGTAGGCGACCACCAGGAAGCGCAGCAGGGGCCGACGGCGCCACAGCCACACCAGCCCCACAAGCCACACCAGGGCCAGCGGCACGCCGAGCGTGATCAGCTGGAACAGCCACATCTCGCTGCGCACGTCGGCGGCGTTGTTCTCGCCCAGCGCCGCGCCCATCGCGAGCTGCGGCCAGCCGTTCGTGGCCTGGAAGATCAGGTTCGGCAGGCCCACGAGCAGCGCGACGACGGCGCCGGCCCACGGCCACGGTGTCGCGAGCGGCCACCGGGCCGGGGCGGCCGACCCGCGCAGCATCCGCCACGGCCAGCCGACGACCAGCCCCAGCAGGATCGCGCCGAGCAGCGCCACCACCAGCAGCTTGTTGTACAGCGCGACGCCGGTGACCAGTCCGGCGGCGAGCCACCAGCGGGGGTCGCGCAGCACGGCCCGGATCACGCACAGCAGCACCGCCGGCCACATGAGCAGGTCCAGGCTGGAGGTGAGCAGCGTGTGCCCGAACGCCACGGGGATCGCCGCCGTGCCGTAACCCCAGGCGGCCAGCGCCTGCGCTCCCGCGCGCCCACCCAGCTCACGCGCGACGAGCGCGATCACGACGATCGCGGCCAGGTGCGCGAGCGTCGCCGGGACGCGCATGACCAGCAGCGTGTCGCCGAACAGCTCGGCGAAGGTCCGCGCCAGCCACGGCGTCAGGGGCGGCTGGTCCACGTACCCCCAGGCCGGCTCCAGCATGCGGAAGTACAGCTCGTCGCGGTGATACCCGTACTGGGTGCTGGTCACGGTCAGCAGCACGCCGAGCACCAGCACCGCGGCGCCCACCGGGCGCCACGCCACGGCGGGCAGCGGGCCGGTGGGCCGGACCTCGGCCGCGGCGTCGGCCGGGCCGCGGTGCGAGTCGGGTGGTGCGGACGCGTCCGCCATGGTCGGGAGCGTACCGACGGCGCCGGGCGGCGCGCCAGGAAACGCCGCGCCGGGAACCTGCCTGGCCAGAGCGTCGCCGGGCGAGCAGAACCGGCCGAACCGCCCGTCAGAGCCGGAGGTCCACCACCGCGGCCGCCACCCACGCGGCCAGCACCACCAGCACGAGCACGACGTCGGCCCGGCCGATCGGCACGGGACGCCACACGGTGCGGGGGCGCTCGCCGAGGCCCCGGGACTCCAGCGCGAGCGCGATGCGTTCCGCCGACCGGATCGAGGTGACCAGCAGCGCGAAAGCCGCCCGACCGGCGTCGGGCAGACCGAAGCGGGGACGACCGCGCCGCAGGGGCGCGCGCACCGCCTGAGCCGCCCGGATGGTGGCCCACCGCGCGGGCATCGCCGTGAGCATGCGGTGGCCCGCCAGCACCGGGTAGGCGTACCGGGGGCTGAGGCGGGCGTGCTGCACCAGGCTCACCATCAGGTCGCGGGGCGGTGTGGAGGCCAGGAACCCGATCGTGAGCACGCCGATGACGAGGCCGCGCAGCGCGAGGGCGACGCCGACCGTCAGCCCCTCGACGCTGACGGGCGCTCCCGACACGAGCGGGGTGCCCGGCCGGCTGAGGCCGTTGACGGCGACCAGCCCCACGCCGAACACGACGAACGGCACCTGGCCCAGCACCAGGGTGCGCGGCGGGACGCGGGCGGCGACCCCGACCGCGACGACCGCGAGCGCCCAGAGGCCGAGCAGCGGGCGCGGGTCGAGGAAGCCGAGGGTGGCGAGCGAGGCGGCCAGCAGGATCGCCGCCTTGACCGTGGGGTTGCGGCGGCCCAGGTAAGGGGTGGCGGCCGTGGCCGGGTCGGTCGGGCGCGTTCCGGTCTCGGCGCGCGGCTCGACGGCCGTCATGTCGCCGCACCCAGCGCGAGGGCCCTGTCGTCCAGGGCGCGCAGCACTCCGACCAGATCCTGCGCGTCGCGCACCTCGCCGGCCAGCGCCCGGAGCAGGGCGGGTGGGCGCAGTCCCGCGCGCGCGAGCAGCGGCTGGTCGCGGAGCAGGTCGAGCGGGGTGGTGTCGGCCAGCAGGGTGGCGTCGGCGAGCACGAGCACGCGGTCGGCGTAGCCCGCGACGGCGCGCAGGTCGTGGCTGGAGAACAGGACGCCGCGGCCGTCCGCCGCGGCGTCGCGCAGCGCGCGGAGCACGCCTACGGAGGCGTGCCGGTCCAGGCCGAAGCCGGGCTCGTCGGCGAGCAGGAACGGGTGCTCGTGCACGAGCATCGCGGCGAGGCTCAGGCGGCGCTTCTGCCCGCCTGAGAGCCGGTACGGGTTGTGGTCGGCGAGCCGGGTGAGCCCGAAGCGGGCCAGCGCCTGCTCGACCCGGGGCGCGGCGTCGGGCGGCAGGCCGTGCGCCACCTCCTGGCGCACCGTCGTGGCGGTGAGCTGGTGCTCCGGGTTCTGGAACACGAGCCCGGCCCGGGGGCCGTCCACGCTGCCGGCGGCCGGCCGGTCGAGGCCCGCGAGGCAGGTCAGCAGCGTGGACTTGCCGCTGCCGTTGGCCCCGACCAGCGCCGTGATGGTCCCCGGGCGGAGCTCCAGGTCCACCCCGCGCAGCACCTCGCGACGCCGTGCCCGGGGACCGCGCGCGACGGCGAGACCGCGGGCGCGGAGGGTGGGGCCGCCGTGCGGGGCGCGACGGGGCGGGACGCCGGGCACGGTCGTGTCGTCGGGCGCGGTCGTGTCGTCGGGCACGGTCACGTCGTCGGGCATGGTCACGTCGTCGGGCGCGGGCCCGCCGTCGGACGCTGACTCGCCGTCGGACGCTGACTCGCCGTCGGACGCTGACCGGGCACCCGGCCCGCGGGCGTCCCGGCCGAGCTCCCGCAGCAGCCGCGCCGCGAGCGACCCGCCCGCGAGGTGCGCTTCTACCCAGTCATTGGGCCCGGAATCAGGCC